>JBEIDM010000040.1:0-9321 GCA_040383445.1 Candidatus Methylopumilus sp.
AAAGCGTTCAGGGTGAATTTCGGCAAAAGCATTAAGGCCAGAACCGTCACACATGGCTGGTGTTATACCAATGAGGCGATTGTCTGTGGCTGCCATATCGACTAACCAATCACCAAAGACTTGGGTGTAAGTTTTTTTTCCGTTATTTGGAACGGCACAGCCATCATCAGGATTGAATTTTCCTACGCCATGGAATTTACCAGGATCAGATTCTGCTGGTGCATAGCCATGGCCTTTTTGCGTCACAATATGTAAGAACTGCGGTCCTTTTAATTGCTTAATATTATTGAGTGTTGCGATCAATGTATCTAAATCGTGACCATCGATAGGACCAATATAATTAAAACCAAATTCTTCAAATAAAGTGCTTGGTGTCATCATCCCCTTCATATGTTCCTCAGCCCGTTTTGCGAACTCGAGGACTGGTGGCATCACCCCTAATACTTTTTCTCCAGATTTCCTAACGCTGGTGTACAAGCGGCTTGAAAGTAGTTTTGCTAAGTAGTTCTGCAGTGCGCCAACATTGGGTGAAATCGACATGTCGTTATCGTTCAAGATGACCAATAAATTAGCATCCATTGCACCTGCGTTATTGAGTGCTTCAAATGCCATTCCTGCTGTCATTGCACCATCACCAATAATTGCTACTGCGCGTTTATTCAAGCCCTGGTGTTGCGCGGCAATTGCCATGCCAAGTGCGGCTGAAATTGATGTGCTGGAATGACCTACTCCGAATGTATCATATTTACTTTCATGGCGGCGTGGAAAGCCAGCAATTCCGCCTGCTTTCCGTAAGCTAGCCATAGAGGAACGCCGCCCAGTAAGAATTTTATGGGGGTAGGTTTGATGTCCCACATCCCATACTAAACGGTCTTCTGGAGTGTTAAAAACATAATGTAGCGCAATCGTAAGTTCAACTACGCCAAGATTAGATGATAGATGCCCACCTGTTTGTGAAACGCTCTCAACTAAAAATTCTCGTAATTCGGAGGCTAATTGTGGAAGCTGTTTTCGACTAAGCTGGCGCAATTGCTCTGGCATATCGACGGTGTCGAGGAGAGGGGTATGAATGGCCATTAAAAATCTCGCTCAGTAATAAATTTGGCTAATTGCACTAATCTTATAGCTTCCTCACCATATGGTTTCAGTGGAGCGATTGCTTGGTTGAGCAACTCTCTAGACAACTCTTTTGCCCGAACAATACCTAAAATCGTGACATAAGTTGGTTTGTTTGCATCAGCATCTTTCCCAGCAGTTTTTCCTAAGGTCTTGGTGTCGGCTTCGGTATCTAAAACGTCATCGACTACTTGGAAAGCCAATCCAATGTTTTGAGCGTATTGATCAATTGCCCTCACTCGATCAGCGTGTTCACTTGGGCTGCAATATGCGCCTAGTAATGCAGCGGCGCGAATGAGTGCTCCTGTTTTATGGATATGCATGTACTCAAGTTCAGTTTGAGATAAAGAATGGCCTACACTTGCTAAATCGATGGCTTGTCCGCCTGCCATGCCACGTGAGCCACTTGCGACGGCCAGTAAATGCAACATTTTTAATTGATGTTGTGCATTCGTATGCAATTCCGGAGTAGATAAAATTTCGAATGCTAGACTTTGCAATGCATCCCCAACCAAAAGTGCTGTGGCATCATCAAATTGCTTATGGCAAGAAGGCTTCCCACGTCTTAAATCATCATCATCCATACATGGCATGTCATCATGCACTAAAGAGTAAGCATGAATCATTTCAACAGCAGCAGCAGCAATATCTATTTTATTCGCAGGAGCTTGGCAAAACTCGCCTGCCGCATGAGCCAGTAAAGCACGCACCCTTTTCCCACCCCCTAGGGTTACATAGCGCATCGCGGCATGTAAGCGTTGTGGAACAATATTTTCGGAAGGAATAAGCTGACTCAGCGTATGCTCTGTTCGCGTCTGAATGGCAGTAAGCCATGTCTGAAAATCGATATTAGAATGATTCGTCATCAAATACGTTCTTTAGTAAATCGCTTAATATTATTCTTGTTTGTCTTGATGGTTTTGCAATTGATTTTCATCACTCAGTATGCGAACCTGCTGCTCAACGTCAGCTAATGTTTTTTGGCATTGCTGCAATAGGGCTGTGCCATGTTTGAATGCATTCAATGCATCTTGTAATGGCAATTGATTTGTTTCCATTTGATTTACTATCGCTTCAAGCTCTCTTACTGCGCTCTCGAAGCTTATGTTGCTTATTTCTGATAATGTATTTTTAGTCATTACTTATTTTAACCTATTCAGCACTAAAATATTTCGTTCAAGAACTGATTGATATCTTCAATTTCCTCATCACATACTCCATGAGCCATAGGATACTCATGCCACTGGACAGGGAGGTGCAGGCTACCTAATAAATCTAAAGAAACTTTGCAGGTATCTAGTGTGATGACGCTGTCAAAACTTCCGTGAGCCATGAAAATTGGGGTGTTGGCATTAGCGCGATTTACTTCGCTTGCTAAAGTTTTTTTGAGCGGAACATAAGTCGATAGTGCCAAAATTCCAGCCAACTTTTCTTGATGTCTTAGTGCGGTAAAAAGTGCCATTGCTCCACCTTGAGAAAAACCTGCAAGCACAATATGACTAGCCAGAATTCCTTTAGATTTTTCCTGAGCAATTAATGCTTCTATGGTGCTTTGCATTTCACGCATGCCTGTTTCATCTTGCTTGTCTTGCATGCTTAGGCCATATAGATCATACCAAGCGCGCATTTCATAACCATTATTCATAGAAATAGGGCGATGTGGAGCATGTGGAAAGATGAAGCGCGTATTGGGTATGTTAAAGCGATCTACAATAGGCACAAAATCATAACCGTCAGCACCGAGGCCGTGCAGCCATATCACCGTATTTTTAATAGGCTGTGAAGTCTCAACGATTTCGTACTGTAAATTTATTTGCATACCAAGCATTCTCGTGAATATAAAAGAGTATTGAAATAAAAAAAGCCCCGTGAGGGGCTTTGGGGCTCACTCGAAAGTGATTATTTAGCTTCAGCTGCTTTTTTCAAACCAGCTAAACCAGCATCAAATACGCCGTTAACTGCTTTTACAGCGCTTTCGTCATCTTGACCAGCTGGAATTGGTGGGTTTAATTTATAAACGCGATAGAAACGAGCCATCCAAGTAACAGTTGTTTCACCGGCGCCAGGGCCTGCTTTAACAGTCATTTTTGCTGTGTAATCAGCAACTGGCAAAACGCCTTCAACGATTTCATATTTTAATTGCATATCTTTGTCGTCGGCACTGCGAAGTTTTTCATACACAGTTCCGCCTGACTTTAAGGTTAGAAGGCGAAAAGTAGCCATTTCACCATTCGCATCTTTTTTAGACTCTAATTTCGTTGTGGCGACTGGGGTTAACCATGTTTGAGGGTTGCCAAAATCCTTAACAATTGCCCAAACCTTTGATGGATCAGCTTTGATGACAATTTCTTTTTCTACTTTTTGTGGGCTAGGGCCGTGAGCAGCAGCTGTTAATGGAAGAATTGCTAAAGCAATTAAGGCTAGTACTTTTTTCATCAGAGTTTCTCCAAAATTAAAAACTAAAAAACATCACTTATAAACAGAAGCATTAAAAAACATCGCCCGTAACTTTACCTAAATTTGCTGATTTTTACGATGTTTTTTCAATATAAATCTACAGAGACTTTTCACCTTTTAAAATGAAGTTTCCAAAAGCGCGGCTTTTCTCGCCAGTCTTAATTTGCATCATTAAGATTTGCTTTTTCCCATCGATCACTGAAACTTGATTGCTTGACCAGTTCGCCACATAAATATTGCCAGTTTGCTGGTCGACGTTAATCCCTTCCGGTACTTCGCCTACTTTTATTTTTGTAATGGTCTCTTTGGTGCCAAGGTCAATAACCGAAACATTGTCGTCTTGGGTATTTGTGACATATAGAAATTTACCATCTGCACTAGCAGCCACGCAGTAGGGATGCTCACCAACTTTGAGTGTTTCTTTTTTTAAAGATATTGTGTTGATGATGGAAATTGAATTTTCCATGACATTAACTGTATAAAGTTGTTCTCCATTTTCGCTAACACTAACTCCAAAAGGATGTTTTCCTACTGGAATGCGGGCACTTATTTGACGAGTTTTTGTATCGATAACAGCGATGTCATCGCTATCACGATTTGCTACATATAACTTTTTGCCATCAGGGCTAACGATCATGCCGGCTGGCGCTTTGCCAGCTTTAATTTCATAAAGTGCCTGCATACTGCTGGTTTCAAATGCCAAAATTCGATCGCTGACCCAATCTGCGATATAGAGTATTTTTTCATCTGGTGTTAGCGCCAGTCCCACAGGAGAGCCTTTTACGCTGATGTTCCGTATAACTTTTTGATTGACGCCGTCAATGACGGAGATGCTTTGGCCATCAACATTAGAAATAAAAACCCGGTGTAACTTTGATGCAGTTGCGACGCCAACGGGCCCTTTGGGGACTGCAATGGTTTTGATAACTTTATTCGAATCAATATCAATTATTGATACTGTGTTGTCGCCTTGGTTAGTAATATAGGCAGTATTCTTTGCACTTGCTACGTTTGCCATCAGGCAATAGCTCGCTGCAATAAGTAATACAAAATTTTTGAGTATGCTTTTCAAAATTACAGGCTTTTTAGTTTGCTTATAAAGATTAACGTTTACCATTTAATGACGTTGACACTAGGTTTTAGCATAACTTAAAAAAAGATATAAAAGCAGAGTTTTTTGCAGAATCATTTACAAGCATCGCTTTCAATAAGTGTCGAAGTGTGAAAAAATTACGTTAAATTATTAAGGTTGTTTTTCATGATAGATCGCGATGGATATCGACCTAACGTAGGCATTATTTTAAGTAATGCACACAATCAGGTTTTTTGGGGTAAACGCATACGCGAACACTCTTGGCAATTTCCGCAAGGTGGTATCAAACAAGGCGAAAGCCCTGAAGAAGCCATGTATCGGGAGTTGATGGAAGAGGTTGGTTTGCGTCCTGAGCATGTGAAAATTCTAGGGCGCACTCGTGATTGGTTGCGTTATGACGTGCCTACTAGCTGGATTAAGCGTGAGTGGCGTGGTAGTTATAAAGGCCAAAAACAAATTTGGTTTCTATTACGTTTAGTTGGGCGCGATAGTGATGTATCTTTGCGTGCTAGTTCACATCCTGAGTTTGATGCATGGCGTTGGAGTGAATATTGGGTGCCAATGGAAAGTGTGATTGAATTTAAGCGTGATGTGTATCGTTTGGCACTTAATGAGTTGGTTGTGCATTTGGGTAGCAGCGAGCGTACAAAACATAGGGCGCAAGCTAATCATAAGATAGAACATGCTGAATAATAAAAAAGGTCGCTATGTAGCGGCCTTTTTTATTAGAACTTGTTAAGCCATTCTTTCACCTAGTTGAACAGATTTTGCTGCAGACCAATTAGTATTGAATTTTACCGTGTCTTTTGGAAACAACATGACGACCGTTGAACCCAGTAAAAACCTTCCCATTTCTTCACCTTGTTTAAGCGTGATATTTTGATCTGAGTATGACCATTCCTTAATATTTCCAATTCTAGGTGGGTTAACCACACCATGCCAAACAGTGGCCATGCTCCCAACAATTGTTGCCCCTACTAGCACTAAAATGAAATTGCCTTGGGCTGATTCAAATTCACATACGACGCGTTCATTTCTGGCAAATAAGCCTGGGACGCCTTGAGCTGTTGTTGGATTAACAGAGAATAAGTCACCTGGTATGTACACCATTCGCAATAAACGACCATCGCAAGGCATATGAATGCGATGGTAATCGCGAGGGCTTAAATATATCGTTGCAAAACTTCCATCTTGATATTGTGCCGCCGCGCTTTGATTTCCGCCAACTAAGGCTTCGATTGAATAGCTATGGCCTTTTGCTTGAAAAATTTGATTGGCCTTAATGTCACCAAATTGACTGATTGCTCCATCAACGGGGCAAATGTACTTGGCTTTACTAAGTTTTCTTGCACCAGTCTTTAATGGGCGTGTAAAAAATTCATTAAAGCTTGAATAAGCACCAATATCTTCTTGGGCGGCTTCTGACATGTTGACCTGATAGCGTTTTACAAACCATCGAATAACTGCTGTTGTTAACTTGCCAGCTTGTGCAGATGCTAATTGACCTGCTAAAGCTGTAATGGCTTGCTTAGGAATGAGGTATTGAGGTAAAACTTTTAATCGATTAATCACAAGTATCTCGAAAATGTAAAAGTAAAAAAGGGCAAGGCGTTTTACGCCGTGCCCTTGTATTTTAAGCTGATTAAGGCTTAATTAGTTCTTAGATTGATCAACTAATTTGTTTTTAGCAATCCAAGGCATCATAGAACGTAATTGGCCGCCCACTTTCTCGATTGGGTGCATTGCGTTTAAACGACGACGTGCTGTCATTTCTGGATAGTTTGTACGGCCCTCCAAGATGAATTTCTTAGCGTATTCACCGTTTTGGATGTTTTCCAAAGCTTCTTTCATTGCCCAACGTGATTCATCATTAATCACTTTAGGACCAGTCACGTATTCGCCGTATTCAGCGTTATTTGAGATTGAGTAGTTCATGTTGGCAATACCGCCTTCGTACATCAAGTCCACAATCAATTTCAATTCGTGTAGACATTCGAAGTATGCCATTTCAGGTGCGTAACCAGCTTCAACCAAAGTCTCGAAACCAGCTTTAACCAACTCAACAGCGCCACCACACAATACAGCTTGTTCACCGAACAAATCTGTTTCTGTTTCTTCGCGGAAGTCAGTTTCAATCACGCCGCCTTTAGTGCCGCCGTTAGCTGCAGCATATGATAATGCGATATCTTTTGCTTTGCCGGATGCATCTTGGTAAACCGCGATTAATGAAGGAACGCCGCCGCCTTTTAAGTATTCAGAACGCACTGTGTGGCCAGGGCCTTTTGGTGCAATCATGATAACGTCCATATCTTGGCGTGGCACGATTTGGTTGTAATGAATGTTAAAGCCATGAGCGAATGCTAAAGCAGCGCCTTTTTTCAAATTAGGTGCAACTTCAGCTTCGTAGATTTGCGCCATATTTTCATCGGGCAACAAAATCATCACAACGTCAGCGGCTTTAACTGCATCAGCAATTTCAGCTACGTTATGGCCAGCTTTTTCAGCTTTAGCCCATGAGCTACCTGATTTACGAATACCGACTGTGACGTTAACGCCAGAGTCTTTTAAGTTTTGGGCGTGTGCGTGACCTTGTGAACCATAACCAACGATGGTTACCTTTAGGTTCTTAATGATTGAGAGGTCAGCGTCTTTATCGTAATAAACTTTCATTTGTTTGCCTTTCGGTGCTTTTTTGCTTAAATAATTTAATGAGTGCTAATTGGGTAATTCTAAACTTTTAAAATTCTGTCGCCACGACCAATGCCTGATGCGCCTGTGCGCACTGTTTCTAGAATCACTGTTTTATCCAATGCTTCTAAGAATGCATCCAATTTTGAGCCAGAACCTGTCAGTTCAATAGTGTAGCTACCGTCAGCTACATCGATAATACGACCACGGAAAATGTCGCTAATGCGCTTCATTTCTTCGCGCAAAGCGCCAGTGGCTTTTACCTTGACCAACATCAGTTCGCGTTCAATATAGCGACCGTCATTAAGGTCTAGGACTTTCACAACATCGACCAGCTTGTTGAGCTGTTTGATGATTTGCTCGATCACGTCATCCGATCCGGAAGTGACAATGGTCATACGTGACAAAGTAGCATCTTCAGTAGGCGCTACAGTCAGGGATTCAATATTATAAGCACGTGCTGAAAACAAACCGGCGACGCGTGAAAGTGCGCCAGCCTCGTTTTCCATTAATAAAGAGATAATGTGTTTCATATTAGCCTTCCATTTTATTGGCAGGATCATTTGCGTTAGGATCTGTACCTAAAATCATTTCATTAATCCCTTTGCCATTTGGCACCATTGGGAAAACGTTTTCCTTCTGGTCTGTTAGGAAATTCATGAATACAAAACGATCTTTCATGGCAAAAGCGTCTTGCAATGCGCCTTCAACATCTGCTGGTTTTTCAATATTCATGCCAACATGGCCATAAGACTCAGCAAGTTTTACAAAGTCAGGCAAGCTGTCCATGTACGACTCTGAATAACGGTTCTCATAGAAAAACTCTTGCCATTGACGAACCATGCCAAGATAACGGTTATTTAATAAGATGACTTTGATTGGCAAATGAAATTGATTGCAGGTTGAAAGCTCTTGAATATTCATTTGAATACTACCTTCACCTGTCACGCATGCAACTTGCGCTTTAGGATCAGCTAATTGACAGCCCATTGCGTAAGGCAAGCCAACACCCATCGTGCCTAAGCCACCTGAGTTAATCCAGCGACGTGGTTTGTCAAACTTGTAATATTGCGCTGCCCACATTTGATGTTGACCAACGTCAGAAGTAACGTAAGCATCGCCTTTAGTCACTTCCCAAAGTTTTTCAATAACGTATTGTGGTTTTATGATGCTGCTACTTGAGCCATCATAACTCAATGATTTTTTAGTGCGCCAACCATCAATCTTTGCCCACCAAGTCTTTAATGCAGAAGCGTCTGGTTTTTTGGCCTCAGTAGCTAAAATTTCATTCATCTCACTCAGTACTGACTGAACGTTACCAACGATAGGCACATCTACTTTTACGCGTTTAGAGATCGATGAAGGGTCAACATCAATATGAATAATTGTTCGAGGAACACTTAAAAAGTGATCTGGATTGCCGATTACGCGGTCATCAAATCTTGCTCCAACTGCAAGTAATACGTCACAATCTTGCATTGCATTATTAGCTTCATAGGTTCCGTGCATGCCTAGCATGCCTACAAATTGGCTGTCTGTAGCTGGATATCCACCTAAACCCATTAGGGTGTTAGTTACTGGATAACCTAATGTTCTTGCTAACTTAACTAATTGGTTAGATGCATCACCTAATACCAAGCCGCCGCCTGTATAAATCATTGGGCGCTTAGCTTCTAACAAAATTTTCACTGCTTTTTTAATTTGACCTGAATGCCCTTTAGTTACAGGTGTGTATGAGCGCATCTCGACGGTCTTGGGATAATTAAACTCAGCAAACTCAGCGGTGATGTCTTTAGGAATATCTACAACAACAGGCCCTGGACGCCCGCTTGCGGCGATATAAAATGCTTTTTTGATGGTGCTTGCAATATCCCGTACGTCTTTAATTAAGAAGTTATGCTTAACGCATGGGCGAGTGACACCTACCATGTCGACTTCTTGGAATGCGTCCATGCCGATTGCTGCTG
>JBEIDM010000041.1:0-9272 GCA_040383445.1 Candidatus Methylopumilus sp.
CAATCGCCGGGTCGCTAAAGTGGGCGATGAACCAGCTGTCACAAAATCACAACAACGCTTTGAGCTTAGCCCGCTCATGAGTATTACAGATACACCAGGCATGATGTGGCCTAAGATTCAATACGAGTCAGATGGTTACATGCTCGCTGCTAGCCATGCGATTGGTCGCAATGCGGTGATTGATGAAGACGTCGCGATATTTCTAGCGGATAACTTATTAAAGCGTTACCCAGACTTATTAGCCACCCGCTATAAAGCTGATGTGAGTCAAATGGACGGCATTGATTTACTGGAGCACATTGCTAAACGCCGCTCTTACAAATTAAAAGCTGGCGAATGGGATATGGAAAAAACTGCAGTGACTTTCCTGACGGAATATCGCGCAGGCACCATTGGTAGAATTAGTTTAGAAACACCGTTAAGCAGAAAAGCGATGATAGAAGCACTCGTTGCAAAACCGGCTGATGCAGCTACAGAAGAAGAGCCAACCCAAGAGTAATCTTTATTTCTTGACGAGTTGCTTACTGAACTCAATATCTAGTTTACTCACACGCTTAGGAATTTGCGGGCCATAAGCATTTACAAAGCTCACAAACTCATCCATGACCATAGGCTCACAAAGCCGAGTTGACGCGCCTTGTTCGCTTGGTTGTGAGAGCCAAAATAAGCCTTTGCCATTGGTGCCCATTGAGTAGTTTTGTTCACCGCGTTTATTCAAACGCTCTACAGCACTACTTGCCTTAGTTGATCTCATGATATTCCTAATCAATTAAAGCGCTTTCCACGCTTTAATAATGACAGCCTGACCGAAGTGTTCTTTCGTTTCTATATCAATCACATTCCAAACCGTTGCTTGCTCAATTAAAAAACGAGAACCATCTTTAGCAATCCGCACGCCAGAATAATCATCAATATAACCATGCGTTGCCACTTGATGTAAAAATTCAGCACGCGCTTCTCTTAGCATAGGCTCAGCAGAATAGCGCGATGGCAAAGCAAGCATATCCTCAGCTTGCATACCAAATAACTGCAATGCTTGTTGATTAGCGTAATTAAACAAAGGATCAGCATCTGCATTATGCGAGGCAACAGCGTATGGTGCGTTTTGCAAAGACTGAACAAGTTCAATACTAGATGTTTCTAGAAGGTTTAAACCTGTCCAATGATGATAACTTGTCACTAACAATTGTGACTGCTTCAACAAAAAATCGGGATGCTGACAGGCTTTTATAAAATCTTCATTTTGCATGGCGCAAACTATGCCACGATTTGATAGCTAATGTTAGCCTTAAAAGATAAAATTGCGCGCTAGCTTTTAATCAACACTCATCAAAAACAATTCCGCATGTTAAATACCCTTAACGCGCCACAACGCGAAGCCGTGAAATACCTAGATGGCCCTCTGCTTGTGCTTGCTGGCGCAGGCAGTGGTAAGACACGCGTGATTACCCAGAAAATTGCTTATCTCATCCAAGAGTGTGGCTATTCACCTAAAGAAATCGCAGCGATTACCTTTACCAACAAAGCCGCGCGTGAGATGCAGGAGCGTGTCAGTCAATTACTATCAGGCACCAATATCAAAGGCTTAACGATTGCGACTTTCCATTCACTAGGCATGCAGATTCTGCGTCAAGAAGCGGAAGTGTTAGGTTATAAAAAACAATTCTCGATTTTAGATTCCTCAGATAGCTTCAAGATTCTTTCAGATATTTTAGCCACTACTGACAAACAACTTTTGCGCAAAACACAGTGGCAAATTTCGGCCTGGAAGAATGCGTTTTTAACGCCAGACCAAGCAAAAGCGAAGGCAGAAGAAGACTTAACTGTAGCTGCTGCTAAGGTTTACCAAATCTATCAACAAACACTTAAAGCTTACCAAGCCGTTGATTTTGATGACTTGATTAAACTGCCTGTGGAGTTATTTGAACAACATCCCGAAGTGCTTAATAAATGGCAACATAAGCTCAAGTATTTACTGATTGATGAATACCAAGATACCAATACTTGCCAGTACAAATTAGTCAAACTACTGACCGGGGCTCAAGGTTGCTTCACCGCTGTGGGTGATGACGACCAAGCGATTTACGGCTGGCGCGGAGCTGATGTTGAAAACTTACGCCAACTCACTGAAGATTTCACAAGTTTAAAAGTCATCAAACTTGAACAAAATTATCGTTCTACCGTCCGTATTCTGCGCGCAGCCAATCAGGTGATTTCTAACAACCCTAAATTGTTTGATAAGAAACTATGGAGTGAATTAGGCACAGGCGACTTGATTCAAGTTAGCGCAGCTAAAGATGAAGAACACGAAGCCGAGTCTGTTGTAATGAAGCTGATGGCGCATAAATTCGAGCATCGAACGACTTACGCAGATTATGCAATCTTGTATCGTGGCAACCATCAGGCACGTATTTTTGAACAGCATCTTCGCAATCATAAAATTCCTTACACCATCTCAGGCGGTCAATCATTTTTTGATAAAGCTGAGATTAAAGATTTAGTCAGTTACTTGCGTCTAATCGCCAATGAAGATGACGATCCTGCTTTCATTCGTGCAGCCACTACGCCTAAAAAAGGCATAGGCAACACCACTCTAGAGCGACTTGGCGAATATGCTAGTCTGCATAAAATGTCTTTGTTTGAAGCCGCGTTTGAGGGCGATTTTCAACGCGAAGTTGGCGGTCGTCAGCTAGATGATTTACTCACTTTCTGCCAATTCATTAATCGCTTACAAGAACGCGCAACAAAAGATCCTGCCAATGAAGTGCTGAATGACTTACTCACAGCAATTCAATACGAAGCCTTTTTGTATGACAGTGAAGAACCACACGCAGCAGAATCCAAATGGAAAAACGTATTGGAGTTTGTGACATGGTTAGGCAAAAAAGGGGAGGATAATGGTGAGGGTGAACCACGAGATCTTCTGAGCTTAACGCAAATGGTTGCACTCATGAGCATGCTAGAAGGTCGCGAAGATGGTGAGCCTGACGCGGTTAAGTTATCAACACTTCACGCGGCCAAAGGTTTGGAATTTGGCCATGTGTTTTTAATCGGTGTTGAAGAAGGCATATTGCCTCATCGTGAGAGCGTGGATAACGATAAAATCGAAGAAGAACGACGCTTAATGTATGTTGGCATCACGCGTGCCCAAAAATCCCTCAATATCTCTTGGTGTAAAAAACGTAAACGCGCTGGCGAGACAGAAATTTGTGAAGCTAGTCGATTTATTGAAGAATTACCTTCAGATGATATTCGCCATTTTGGCAACACCAATGCTGACCCTGCTACCAGCAAAGAACACGGCAAAGAACGCATGGCGCAAATTCGCGCAATGCTAGGCCAAAGCTAACATTCATTAGAAAGTATTCATGCCTCACATTACCCTCGATAACGCCTCCCTTGCTTTTGGCCATCACCCTCTGCTCGACAAAGCTTCTTTTCAGCTCGATCCTGGTGAACGTGTTGGCTTAATCGGCAGAAATGGTGCTGGTAAATCGAGCTTACTTAAAGTCATTGCTGGTGAAACCAAATTAGATGACGGTAATGTATGGCGCGCCACTTCAATTCGTATTGTTTACGTGCCACAAGAACCTGTGCTTAAAACTGGACATACGGTTTATGAAGCGGTTGCTGAAGGCTTGGGTGATATGCAACAAGTATTGGTGGATTATCATGCAGTGACTCACAGCATGGGTTCAGCCGATGCTGACATCGATGCGCTGATGGAAAAGATGCAAGCGCTACAACACGAGTTAGATGCAAAAGACGGCTGGGGCATGCAAGCGAAAGTGGAAACGGTTTTAAGCCGACTAAGCCTAGATGCAGATACCAAGGTAGATTCACTTTCAGGTGGCTGGCGTAAACGTGTGGCTTTAGGTCGTGCATTGGTGGCAGATCCAGAAGTGTTGTTATTGGACGAGCCAACCAACCATTTGGATTTAGAAGCCATACAGTGGCTTGAAGAATTACTACTCAATTTCAATGGTGGCGTTTTATTCATTACCCATGACAGACGATTCCTTAATCGTTTAGCAACACGCATTGTTGAGCTAGATCGCGGCAAGTTAACGGATTTTGTGGGCAATTACGAGAACTATCAAATCAAAAAAGAAGAATTACTCGCAATTGAGGCAACGCATGCTGCGAAATTTGATAAAGTCCTCGCTCAAGAAGAGGTATGGATACGCCAAGGCATTAAAGCACGTCGCACCCGTAACGAAGGCCGTGTGCGTCAGTTAGAAAAACTACGCCTAGAGCGCGCAGCAAGACGTGAGCGTCAAGGCAATGTAAAACTTTCACTAGATGCTGGCGAACGCTCAGGGAAATTAGTGGCCGAGCTAGATAATGTCGTCAAAGCTTACGGCGAGCGCACGCTGATTAGTGGCTTCAGCACACGTATCTTACGTGGCGACCGCATTGGCTTACTTGGTCCAAACGGCGTGGGCAAAACTACATTACTCAAACTCATCTTAGGTGAGCTTGAAGCGGATAGCGGCTCCATACAACGTGGTACCAATATGAATGTGGCCTACTTTGATCAAATGCGCGAAGCCTTGGACGAGGAAGCAACACTGGCTGACACAATCAGCCCAGGATCTGATTTCGTAGAAATTGGAAATGAACGAAAACACGTCATCAGCTATCTAGAGGACTTTTTATTCCCACCGCAACGCTCACGCTCACCAGTTAAATCGTTATCAGGTGGCGAACGCA
Organism: Candidatus Methylopumilus sp.; assembly: GCA_040383445.1. Lineage (GTDB taxonomy): Bacteria > Pseudomonadota > Gammaproteobacteria > Burkholderiales > Methylophilaceae > Methylopumilus_A. The sequence goes on from JBEIDM010000041.1 coordinate 4,714, forward strand.
ATCGTTTGCTGCTAGCCCGCTTATTCGCACGTCCTTCCAACGTGTTAGTGCTTGATGAGCCCACCAATGACCTCGATATCGATACGCTAGAATTACTCGAAAGCCTATTGCAAGATTTCCCGGGCACTTTATTCTTAGTGAGCCACGATCGAGCATTCTTAGAAAACACAGTGACACAAGTGATTGCGTTTGAAGGCAACGGCCAACTCACGGAATTTGGTGGCGGCTACGACGATTGGTTACGCTTTACTGAACAACGCACAAAAGAAGCAGCAAACGCGCCAAAAGTAAAAATAGAGACACCTAAACCTGCAGCGACAAGTGCTCCCACAAAAACAAAACTAAGCTACAAAGAACAACTTGAATTAGATCAGTTACCAGAGAAAATTGAAGCTTTAGAAATTGAACAGGCAGCCATTAATGCAACGTTGGCAGATCCTGAGATTTACAAAACAGATTTAGAAAAAGCGACCGCACTCCAAATTAAGCTGACCGAGTTAGACGACGCTTTAATAAATGCGTTAGCTCGATGGGAGGAGCTGGAAAGTAAGAAAAATTAAGTGGTGCCCCCGACACGAATCGAACGTGTGACCCTCCCCTTAGGAGGGGGATGCTCTATCCACTGAGCTACGGGGGCATGTGTTTAAGGGCGCTTATTATAAGCGATTAAGCAGTTAACTTTAGTACTAAAAAGGGATGAACAACTTACCAGCAAATCCCTGAGTGAATCGCGTAATTGCACGTTGGTTTTTCTCGGCCAAAGTCAATGCATACAAATCAATACGACCTACCATTTTTCCAAACTCACGCTCGAATGATAAATTAGGCTCCTTACCTGCTACTTCATTCGTCACAAAATACAAACGACCATTCTCATCACGCGTATTAGATAGTTTCCAAACGGCTATCTCTATGTTTCTTGCTGAGTTATAAACTTTTTGAGGGTCTATGCTATCCAGCATAAAGAATTCTGTCTTATCGCCTCTTGATTTGATTAACATCGTTTGAATACCAATGATAAAAGGCAGCACGCGATCCCCTGAATATTCCGGCTTAAAAGCCAAGTACATTGCATCTAAATCTTTAACACCACCAATCGCTTCAAATTTCCATTGATGATCGCCTTCAAATACCCAAGCAACCATTTCATCAACCGTGCCAGAGGTGCTTTTTTTAAGTTCTGCGGGATTACGTTTATATAATTTAGTCATTAGCAAACGAAGACTTTGGGTATTTTCTCGCATCTCAACATCAGCCATCCGATCCACATCAGTCTTAACAAATTGACTTAATGAATTACTATCTTTCTGCTCAGGTACTTTTTTTCCTTGAACTGCTGGCGTATTTGTAGCACATGCGCCAAGTAATAAAATTAAGCTCAAAAACAGTATTTTTTTGGTACTTAAAACAGCTCTATTCATTTTAATAGAATCGCTCATTAGGAAAATTACGCTTATAATAGCGTGTGTTGGCCAAATTAAAGAAGGAGATTTGCTTGAGCGTTTTCTCAAAAATTGCAATTGCCGTTGTTTTAACTATTCTTGCGAGTACAAATGCGTTCGCAACTAAGGTCGGCTATGTGCAAATGAAATCTATCATGCAATCTCAACAGTCCTTAGACATCGGTAAAAAGTTGGTCGCTGAATTTAAGCCGCGCACTGCAGAACTAGAAAAAATTAGAAGCCAAATTATCGAAAAAGAAACTGCCCTTGAAAAAGAAGCGCCAAAAATGGCACAAAAAGATCTGGTAGCAAAACGTCAAGAACTGGACAGACAAAAAATTGATTTAGATCGTAAAAAAACTAAACAACACGAAGATTTTGAGATCAGAAAAAGAGAAGAACTCAACAACTTCCAGAATAACGTTAATGCAGCAGTGACTTCTTTAGGTCAAACCGAAGGCTTCGACCTTATTTTATACAACACAGGCGGCTACATTGGCCCACGTGTTGATATTACGGAGAAGGTACTAAAAGCACTTAAGTAAGATTTAGATAATAAAAAAGGCAGCCTTGGCTGCCTTTTTTATTTTTTATGGTGCCCGGGGCCGGAATCGAACCGGCACGCCCTTGCGAGCGAGAGATTTTAAGTCTCTTGTGTCTACCAATTTCACCACCCGGGCTAAAGCGGTGCGTATTTTAACTGTTGTGAGGCAATTACGCAAAAACACTTACAAACTTCCCAAATACTTGGAGGCGCGAGCCGGAGTCGAACCGGCCTAAACGGCTTTGCAGGCCGCGGCATAACCGCTTTGCTATCGCGCCATACACTCAATCATGAGTATTAAGCTAAAAAAGGGAAAGCGATATGCTTTCCCTTTTTTAATATTTGGAGCGGGAAACGAGTCTCGAACTCGCGACCTCAACCTTGGCAAGGTTGCGCTCTACCAACTGAGCTATTCCCGCGTAAAGAAGCCAGCATTTTAAGGATTTTCCAGCCTGTGTCAAGCCACAAATCACCTTATTATGAAGGTTTTATTTCGCTTTCATTTGCGGCCATGCGGCCTTCAAGTAGTAAGCCATTGACAGCAATGTTAAAAATGCTGCAATCAAGATTAAAAGCTGGCCAATTAATTTAATGTTAATTACACCAATTGGATCAGAGTAAAGTAAAAATAAGATCGCAACCATTTGTGCAACTGTTTTGATCTTACCAATCATTGCAACTGCAACACTACCACCCTGTCCGATTCCAGCCATCCATTCACGTAAAGCACTGATTGCAATTTCACGACCAATAATAATAAAAGCGATCAAGGCGCCAACGCGACCAAATTCAACCAACATAATGAGCGCAGCAGTAACCATCAACTTATCCGCAACCGGATCAAGAAATGCACCAAAAGCTGAAGTTTGATTAAGCTTTCGAGCAAAATAACCATCTAACCAATCTGTAGCCGCAGCTAAACCAAATATGGCGGTTGCTAAAACATTGACCTGATGTGGGGTAAGACCAGAATCAAAATAATAAAGCGACACGAAAAATGGAATAAATAAAATGCGGAGTACGGTCAGACTGTTTGGTATGTTCCACTGCATTTAGTGTAGCTCCTGATAAATTTTCTCTGCCAACATTTGGCTAATACCTTCCACTTGTGCAAGCTCATCAACACTCGCATTCTTAACACCATCCAAACCACCAAAACGCACTAGCAAAGCTTTACGTCGTTTTGCGCCTATACCCTCGATATCTTCTAAAGAAGAATGCATACGGGCTTTACCGCGCCTTGCGCGATGTCCTGTAATGGCAAATCGATGAGCTTCATCTCGAATCTGTTGAAGCAAATGCAAGCCTGGGTTGTCTTTCTTAAGTCCTATCGGCGTATCACGATTTGGAAAGAACATTTGTTCTAAGCCAGGCTTTCGCTCTTCACCTTTCGCAATGCCAACTAGAAGAATATCAGGTAAGCCAACTTCCTGCATCACTTCAACTGCAACGCCTAGCTGGCCCTTACCACCATCAATAAATACCAAATCGGGCAATTTACCCTCACCCGCCGCTACTTTCTTATATCGTCTGGTAAGCGCATCACGCATCGCCGCGTAATCATCACCAGGGGTAATTCCCGTAATATTATATCGACGATATTCGGAGTTCTGCATCTGTCCTTTATCGAACACCACACAAGAAGCAACCGTAGCCTCCCCCATAGTATGACTAATATCAAAACACTCAATCCGTTCAGTCGTCTCACTCAAATCCAAAGCCTCACGCAAAGCGTTAAGCCTTGCTTGTTGATTTGAATGCTGCGAGGCACGTTGTTGCAATGCCAAATCAGCATTAGTCTCAGCCATTTTCAGCCATACACGCTTATCGCCAATCGCGTTGCTATTAATCTTCACTTTGCGGCCAGCTTGCTGAGTAAAGACTTCTTCAAGCGCTTCAGTCTCAATGGGCACGCCAACGATAATTAAAGGAGGCATCTTTTGAGAAACGTAATATTGCTCCAAGAAAGCTTGCATCGTATCTTGCAACTCAGCGCCATGTGCATTTTTAGGGAAGAAGCTTTTATCACCTAAATGACGACCGCCACGAATCATCACAAGATTTACACAGTGCTCACCCATCAGCTCAGCCACTGCAATGACATCGGCATCATTCACCGCAAAATCACTTACAAATTGCTTAGCCTGAACTTGACGTAAGCTTTGCATACGATCGCGATACACTGCCGCCATTTCATATTCTTGATCTTCTGCCGCCGCCATCATTTTTTCGCCCAGCTCGTCCATCACTTGCTGTTCACGCCCCTGCAAAAACATAGTGGCGTGACTCACATCACGGCGATAATCTTCAACAGAAATTAAATCAACGCAAGGCGCGGTACAACGCTCGATTTGATATTGCAAACAAGGACGGGTGCGATTAGAAAATACCGTGTTTTCGCAAGTGCGTAACTTAAAGACTTTTTGTAATAGCTGGATACTTTCACGCACTGCAACAGCGTTTGGGAATGGACCAAAATAATCATTCCCTTTACGCTGCGTGCCACGATGAAAAGCAAGTCGCGGATATTCATCACCAGTGAGCGTAATGTAAGGATAAGTTTTATCATCACG
>JBEIDM010000042.1:0-9246 GCA_040383445.1 Candidatus Methylopumilus sp.
CTGTGACTTCAAGGCCAAAGCCAGCCATGCTCGGCATTTTTCTTGGTGTCGCCATTAATTTCATTTTGCGCACGCCTAAGTCGAGCAGAATCTGTGACCCTATGCCGTAATTTCTTAGGTCTTGTTTTGAGCGAATTGGGTCATCTGCGTGCTGGATTCGATTAAGTAAATCTTCCCCATTTTCATCGCGATGCAACAACACCATGACCCCGCAATCGGAATTTTGAATCACTTTAAGAGCATTTAGTGTGTTCCATGAATGACTTTTACTACTGCTGTCTAATAAGTCAAATGCGGAGAGCGGTTCGTGAACGCGCACTAGTACTTCGTGATCTTTATTGGGTTTGCCTTTTACTAGAGCCAAGTGGGTTTCGTGTGCAATTTTATCTTTGTAAGCAATGAGTTTCATTGGCCCATAAGGCGTTTGAATTTCCCTTTCTAAAGCACGTTCTATCAGGCTTTCATTTTCGCTACGATAGTGAATTAAATCTGCAATTGTGCCTATTTTAAGTTGGTGTTCTTTAGCAAAAGCAATCAGGTCTGGAAGCCTAGCCATGCTGCCGTCGTCTTTTAAAATTTCACAAATTACCGATGCCGGCTCTAATCCTGCTAGTGCTGCTAAATCACAGCCTGCTTCAGTATGGCCAGCCCGGACTAATACCCCGCCATTTTCCGCTGCTAATGGAAACACATGGCCAGGGCTTACTATGTCTTTAGCTACCGCATTTTTAGCAACGGCTGCTTGTATGGTCCGTGAGCGGTCGGCTGCAGAAATGCCCGTGGTAACACCTTCAGCGGCTTCAATTGAGATTGTGAAGTTGGTGTGCATACTCGAACCATTTTTTTCTACCATAGAAGATAGTTTTAATTGGCGGCAACGTTTTTCGGTTAATGTTAGGCAAATTAAACCTCTACCATGCTTGGCCATAAAGTTAATATGCTCAGGCGTTGCAAATTCTGCGGCTAAAACTAAATCACCTTCGTTTTCTCTATCTTCCTCATCGACCAGAATGACCATGCGGCCCAAACGAATTTCATTAATGATTTCAATGCTTGGGCTAATATTTAAACTGCTCATGTTGTTTCACTTTCTTTGCCCCATTGCGTCATACGTTCAACGTAACGAGCGATCAAGTCGACTTCTAAGTTAACTCGGCTACCAACTCCCAAATATTGGAGGGATGTTTTTTCTAGGGTATGAGGAATGAGATTCATGCTAAAAACATCTTTTTCTATACTATTCACTGTTAGGCTGACACCATCGATAGCAATGGATCCTTTTACAGCGATATAGCGAGAAATGTTGTGAGGCGCACGTACCATTAATAACCAACATTCACCCACAGATTCAAAACGAACAACTTGCCCCACCCCGTCAACATGACCGCTCACTAAATGGCCACCTAATCTCTCGGAGAGTTGTAAGGCTTTTTCTAAGTTGATAATTTTTGGGCTGTCTAAGCCCACTGTACAGTTCAGTGTTTCTTTTGAAACGTGGGCCTCAAAGCTAGTTGCATCGAACTTAATTGCTGTTAAGCACACGCCATTAACCGCAATACTATCGCCAGTTCTGACATCTGACATGTCCAGAACACCAACTTCAATTTGAAGTTTTACATCATCGCCAGATGGAGTGATGGACATGATTTTGCCGGTTGCTTGAATTATTCCTGTAAACATCCAGTAATTTTAACAGATTGGGGACTTAAGCCTGTTAAAATTCTCTAGTGGATTTTGGCATGAGTTTCAAAAGCTTTTCTTAGGTAAGTTTGTTTATAGTCCTGAATATCCAAAAATAATTTGAAATGGATGATGAGTTTAATGAAGAAGATACAGCCGTTTGAGTTTTTTGTGGGTATGCGCTATACGCGTGCTAAACGCCGCAATCATTTCATTTCTTTTATCTCATTAACTTCTATGGTTGGCATTGGCTTAGGTGTCGCTGCGCTGATTGTTGTACTTTCTGTCATGAATGGTTTCCAGGAGGAGTTGCGCTCACGCATTTTAGGTGTCGCTTCACATTTGCAAATTACAGGGCCCAACAATACGTTGATGGGTTGGTCTGATTTGAAAGGGATGGTTCAATCCACCAAACATGTTGAGGGTGCAGCTCCATATATTATGGCGCAGGGCATGCTTTCTAATGGGCAGGCTGTGCAGGGTGCTATTGTTAGGGGTGTTTTGCCGGAGGCTGAAACGCAAGTGTCAGATTTAGGCCTTAAAATGCGCGCTGGTCAGCTTGGTGATTTAAAGCCGGGTGAGTTTGGTATTGTTTTAGGTGCTGAGTTGGCACAGTCATTAGGTGTGATTCTAGGTGATAAGGTTGTATTAATGGCACCTCAAGGTCAATTTACACCAACAGGCGTAGTCCCTCGTATTAAGCAATTTACTGTTGTTGGTTTGTTTCAGATTGGGATGTACGAATATGACTCAGGTCTCGCTTTGATTCATATTGACGATGCAGCAAAACTTTATCGTATGGGCAATCAGGTTTCTGGATTGCGTTTGAAACTGGATGATTTATTTCTTGCTCCGCAAGTTTCAAATCAGCTTGCACGAAGTTTGAGTGAATCTGGGCATGATGACTATTATTTAACTGATTGGACGCAAGAACACGCGAATTTTTTCCGTGCAGTGCAAATGGAAAAGCGAGTCATGTTTATCATTTTGGCACTGATTGTTGCGGTTGCTGCCTTTAATATTGTTTCAACATTGGTGATGGCAGTCACGGATAAGCGAGCCGATATTGCTATCATGAGGACGTTTGGTGCAAGCCCTGCAAGCATTATGGCTATTTTCATTGTTCAAGGCGCGCTAATTGGGATTGTTGGCACCATTGTTGGAGGTTTCTTAGGTGTGTTAATCGCACTAAATATCAGTACGATTGTGCCGTTCATTGAGCATTTATTTAATGTTCAGTTTTTAGCAAAAGAAGTTTATTACATTAGTGAGCTTCCTTCTCATTTGATTTGGAGTGATGTAATCACTATCGTAGTTATGTCATTTTTATTAAGTTTATTGGCGACTTTATATCCAAGCTGGAAGGCTTCGCAAATGAATCCAGCGGAGGCGTTACGTTATGACTAATCCAATTATTCAAGCAAAAGATTTGCAGAAAACTTACATGGGCCTGGATGTCTCCGTGTTGAACGGCATTAGTCTTGAAGTGAAAGCGGGTGAACAAATAGCGATAGTCGGTACTTCTGGATCGGGCAAAAGTACACTCTTGCATTTGTTGGGTGGTTTAGATGCCCCAAGTGCTGGTGATGTGAGCGTCATGGGAAATATGCTGGCTAACCTGAATGAAACAAAGCGTGGTGAGTTGCGTAATCAGTCATTGGGTTTTGTTTATCAATTCCATCACTTATTGCCTGAATTCACGGCACTTGAGAATGTTGCAATGCCCTTGTTGATTCGTCGCATGGACAAACCCCTTGCATTAGCGCTCGCTCAAGAAATGCTTGAAAAAGTAGGCTTGGGTCATCGGACTGAGCATATGCCCAGTGAGTTGTCAGGCGGCGAGCGTCAGAGAGCAGCGGTTGCGCGCGCTTTAGTGACGCAGCCTCAATGTATTTTGGCTGATGAGCCAACGGGCAATCTCGATCGGCATACAGCGCATGCTGTTTTTGATTTGTTATTAGAGATGAATCAAAGTCGGAACGTCGCTTTGATTGTCGTAACTCATGATTTGGAGCTTGCAGCCAAATTAAAGCAGCAATATAAACTCATTGATGGCAAATTATTGCCATTTTCATAAATTAGCTTTAATTGCTAATACAAAATCTTTGACTTTCTTTAATGATAGTTTGTTTCATTTTAGTGTGATCCTAATATTTTCCTTTTTTCTGCTTTTGCTTAGGCTTAAATAGAATTAACGTAATGGTGAAAGTTCGCGAAACGTTATTGGCATAATCCTTTCGAGCTTGCTGAAAAGACAGTGACGCGCTAAAGTAATGGGAGTTTATGCAAACTAATAATTTGTATAGTTTGATTTTAAAAAAGAACATTTAGGAGTGTTGCGTGTTAGAAATTATTAAAGCTGCAGGATGGCCGATTTATCCACTTATTCTTGCTTCAGTTCTTGCAATTGCAATTATTGCTGAGCGCTTTTGGACATTACGTTCTGAAATTATTGCGCCTCCTAATCTGTTGCCGGAAATCAAAAAATGGGTTGAGCAGGGCAAAGTTTCTAAAGAAGCTTGTGATAAATTGCATCAACATTCTCTATCCGGTGAGATTTTTGCTAGCGCGCTAAGTAACGCTTCAGCTTCTCGGGAGTTGGTTAAAGAATCGATTGAGGAAGCTGGTCGCTCTGTCGCTCACAAATTAGAGAAGCATTTAACAACATTAGGTACTATTGCGACCGTTAGTCCTTTGTTAGGTTTGTTGGGAACAGTTATTGGTATGGTGGAGTTGTTTGGGGCATTTAATGCTGCCGGCTCTGGCCATGATGTTGCGCAATTCGCCAAAGGCATTTCAGTGGCTTTGTACAATACAGCTGGCGGGATTGTCGTGGCTGTGCCGGCAATGATTTTCTATCGATATTTCCGCGCTAAAGTTGATGGATTGATTGTTGAAATGGAGCAACAGGCCGTTGCCTTGGTAGAGTTTATGCATGGCGGGCGCAAATAATTATGAATTTTCAACGTGGTAAAAAGCACGAAGATTTGGAAATGAATTTAGTGCCACTGATTGACGTCTTGTTAGTCATTATTATTTTCCTGGTGGTCAATGCGACTTTCTCTAGAATGAGTGAGTTGCAAATTAATTTGCCAACTGCAGAGGCTAGTCCAGTTGAACAAAAGCCGGTCATTGTTAATGTTGGGATAGATGCGACTGGCCACTACGTAGTTGAGAAGACGGCGGTAGCAGGTAGCGATGTTAGTTTGCTAGCAGCTGCTCTTCAAAAAGCTGTTGCTGGAGGTAAAGAGCCGACGATTATTATTAATGCGGATGCTAAAACTAGCCATCAGTCAGTGATTAATGTGATGGAAGCGGCACGTCAGGCGGGTTATACACATATAACTTTTGCCACTCAACAAAGTTCAGGATCGTAGCCCATTTTTGAATCTTGGCTGATGATTATTTTGACAAAAGCCTTTTAATGAAAGCCTCAGCATTCTTTTGCTGGGGCTGTTTCTTTTATTGCCCCTATTATTTATGACTCAAAACAAAAAGACTTCCGAACTAACCCCCCCCACAGCTAATTTGAGCATGAAGCTCTATTTTAGAATGGTGAAGTATGCCATTCGTTATTGGAAAGTATTTGTTTTTAGTATTCTATCTTTAGTAGTTTTGTCTGCGACAAACACCGGTTTTTTAGCAACTATTAAGATGGTGACCGATGAAGGCTTTGTGAAGCAGGACTCAACTAAGCTTCATGTTTTGCCTTTAATGCTTTTTGGTTTATTAGCATTGCGCGCATTTTCTGGTTTTTCAGCTGGTTTTGCGATGCGATGGGTAGCTCGAAGAGTTGTTGAGGATTTGCGATTAGATGCCTTTAAGAAATTGATGACGCTCCCCGTTAGTTTTTTTGATGCTAATTCTGCTGGTGTGGTGGTATCAAAACTTACTTACGATACTGAGCAAATGTCTAAGGCTGCAACAAGCGTTGCAGTTACCGTTGTCCGAGATACGTTAACCATCATAGGGATGGTGGCTTATATGATTTATCTTGATTGGCGCTTGACCCTCATTTTTGCTTTGATCGCTCCACTCATGGCTTTTTATTTAAAGGCAATGACGCCGAAGCTGAGATTCGCAGGCAAGGCCGTTCAAGGGTCGATGGGGGAGATGACTCAGGTAGGTGAGGAAGCTGTTTCAGGTCAGCGTATGGTCAAGATTTTTGGTGGTGCTGAGTATGAGTTCAAGCGATTCGCAGGTGCGGTTGGTCGTAATCGACATATGCAAATTCGATTAGCGCGCATTTCAAGCTTAAATAGTATGGTCATTGAATTGCTTGCCGCCGTTGCTTTGGGGGCTGTTGTTTATTACGCAGTTGGTAAATTTAGCGCAGGTGAATTTGCTGCTTTTATTGGAGCCTTGTTGATGTTGATTGCTCCAATTAAAAGTTTGACTGGGATTAATGAAGATTTGCAGGTTGGCTTGGCTGCAGCAAATAGCGTCTTTGTTTTGATGGATGTTCCCTCTGAGCTAGATCAGGGTAAGTTGGAAATTGGTCGCGCCAAGGGCGAGATTGAATTCCGTGCAGTAGGATTGCAATATGAGAGCGCTAAGAACAATGCGCTAGAGAATTTGAGTTTTGTTATTAAGCCTGGTGAGAAATTGGCTTTAGTTGGTCGTTCTGGTGGGGGCAAGACTTCGATGGTTAATTTATTCCCTCGTTTTTATGAGCACCAACAAGGTACTATTTTGCTAGACGGGCTAGATACACGTGAAATGAGATTAAGTAGTTTACGTGCTCAATTTGCTTTGGTGAGCCAGGATGTGGTGCTTTTTAATGACACGGTGTTTAACAATATTGCCTATGGTGCATTACGTGATGTTACTGAAGCGCAAGTAATTGAAGCAGCTAAAGCTGCAAATGCTTGGGAATTCATCCAGCAACTTCCTAACGGGTTGCAAAGTGAAATTGGTGATAGGGGTGTGAGATTGTCTGGTGGGCAGCGTCAGCGTTTAGCGATTGCTCGTGCGATTTTGAAGGATGCGCCTATTTTACTATTGGATGAAGCAACCTCTGCTTTAGATACAGAATCTGAGCGTTTTGTGCAGGCGGCTTTGGATGGTTTGATGAAAAACCGGACTAGTGTTGTTATTGCACATCGATTATCAACGATTGAAAACGCAGACCGAATTTTAGTGATGGAGCGCGGAGAGATTGTTGAGAGTGGCACGCATGCGGAATTACTAGCTGCTGGCGGTCATTACGCTAAGCTTTATCATAAGCAGTTTCATTAAGTTAGGTACTTAATGTCTAAGTGGTTACAAAAGCAGTGGATTTGCAAATCGGTATGGCACTTATTGTTGTTGCCATTAGCTGCTATTTACCTAGGATTAATTCACTTACGTAAACTTTTATACAAGCTTAATGTTTTTAAAAGTTATGCTTTACCTGTACCAGTGATTATTGTCGGTAATATTAGCGTTGGAGGAACAGGTAAAACTCCAGCGGTTATTTATTTGGCGCAGCAACTTAAGCTTGCGGGTTATCGCCCTGGAATTATTAGCAGGGGTTATGGACGATCCAACTCATTTGTGCAAGCTGTTTCTTGTGGCAGCACCCCTGACCAGGTTGGTGACGAACCCTTATTGATTGCTATGCGAACAGCGTGTCCTGTATTTGTTGGTAATGACAGAGTTACAGCAGGAGTGGCTTTAGTGAAAGAGCACCCTGAAGTAAATGTGATTATTAGTGATGATGGTCTGCAGCATTGCCGTTTGAAAAGGTCCTTGGAACTGGCTGTTGTAGATGCTGATAGAGGCTTCGGTAATCGCTTTTTAATTCCTGCCGGCCCTTTGCGCGAGAACGTTGCTAGACTTTCGTTGGTAGATGCGGTTATTGTGAATGGAGATGCTGCGGCATTGAATTTGACCGTACCTAATAAGAATCTTTTTTCTATGCGATTTGTTGGCGAAACTTTTTTTTCTCTGGATGGTAAGCAAAAGAAATCTGCAGCGTATTTTAAGAAAAAAAAATTAGCAGCGGTGGCGGGGATTGGAAATCCGGATCGTTTTTTTGGAAGTTTGAGAATGATGCATTTAGATTTTCAATCTCAAGCCTTTCCAGATCACCACATGTTTTGCTTGGAGGATTTTGCTCCTTTTAAAGGCAAAACAATATTAATGACAGAGAAAGATGCTGTTAAGTGTCGAGCCTTTATTTCTCCCGACATTTGGGTGTTGCCAGTCGATGCTATGATTGAGCCGGGTTTGATGAAAAGTATTTTGAATAAATTAGCGCGTATTTAGGAAGCCTCATGGATAGTAAATTACTTGAAATTTTAGTCTGCCCCATCTGCAAGGGTCCCCTGCATTATAAGAAGAATGAGCAAGAGCTATTATGTAAGCCATGTCGATTGGGCTTTCAAATAAAAGATGGCATACCGGTGATGCTCGAGAGTGAGGCTCGCAAGTTGTCGGATAAAGAAGAAGTTTAATCGGTAATGAGTACAAACTTTAAAGTTGTCATCCCTGCTAGATATGCGAGCAATCGCTTATATGCAAAGCCATTGTTAGATATCGCAGGCAAGCCTATGGTAGTTCGGGTTGCTGAGCGTGCTGTAGCGAGTGGTGCGAGTGAGGTGATTGTTGCTACTGATCATGAAGAAATTTTGAAGATTGCTAGACAGCATGGATTCAAGGCGGTGATGACTAGCAATCAACATCCTTCAGGGACGGATAGAATTGCAGAAGTGGCGCGTCAATTAAAATGGTCTGATGATGAGATTGTTGTAAATGTACAAGGTGATGAGCCCTTGATTGCGCCTAGCCTTATCAAAGACGCTGCGCAGAATTTAGCCGATCACCCTGAAGCTTCAATTGCAACAGCTTGTCACTTGATACATGATAAAGCTACCATCCTCAATCCTAACGTAGTCAAGGTTGTGTTGGATGCCCAAGGGTATGCCATGTATTTCAGTCGCGCGCCTATTCCCTATCCTAGGGATGCGTTTGCAGCAAATGAAGATATTCCAGTGGGTATGCCTAGTTATCGACATGTTGGTATTTATGCGTATCGTACAAACTTTCTTTATGCTTACAGTCAGCTTGAAAGCTCTGAGATTGAACGCTTTGAGTCCTTGGAACAGTTAAGAGCTTTGTGGCATGGTTATAAAATCAGTGTTTTTGTTACGCCAGATGCGCCTGCTACTGGAGTTGATACCGCACAAGATCTTGAGTTGGTTAGAAGTATTTTTGCCGACATATCAAATAAGCCCTGATTCTCAATAAAACTTAGGTTTGTCATTGACAGGCTGTAGCTAATATTGCTATAGTCTCACCTCTCGACGGCACCAATGTCGAATCGGACGCGGGGTGGAGCAGTCTGGCAGCTCGTCGGGCTCATAACCCGAAGGTCGTAGGTTCAAATCCTGCCCCCGCAACCAGTAAGAATTAAGAATATAGTTGTTGACGAGAAGTTTGCGTTCTGTATAATGCGCCCCTCTCGTTGCTAACGTTGTAGCGCAAGTTACGGTGTTAGTGAAGTGTAAAAAGAAGTACCTGCTCTTTAAAAAACTGAACAATCGATAGGTGTGAGTGCTTGTAGCTGGTTAGTTACATTGACAC
>JBEIDM010000043.1:0-9209 GCA_040383445.1 Candidatus Methylopumilus sp.
ATCAGCCTGCATCCCACTCCCTTCGGAGATCATCATGCCCTTTGCAGGATTTTTAGTTTTCAAGGGTGAAATGGTTTTATGGATGGTTGCTGTTGCAGGCGCTTTAGGCTGTGTTGTTGGTTCTATTCCAGCATATTATCTTGGCATGTATGGTGGCAGACCATTGGTTGAAAAATATGGGAAATGGGTACTCATTTCACATAAAGATTTGAAGTGGGCGGATCACGCATTTGAAAAACACGGCGATATTATTATCTTTATTGGCCGTTTATTACCGGCAGTACGTACATTCATTGCATTCCCTGCGGGCGTGGCTCGCATGCATATGGGAAAGTTTATCCTTTATACCTTTGTCGGCTCATTGATTTGGTGTTACCTACTTGCCTTCGCAGGCTTCAAGATGGGTGAACATTGGGAAAGTCTTAAGGTTTATTTCCACGAATTCCATTACGTCATTGCGGGCGCTGGTTTGATTTTTGTCGTCTGGTACCTAAAAAGACACTTTAAACACTAGATGACTACAAAATCACAAGCTTGCCTATGCTCACAAAGTAAACTGCAAGTTTGATTTCCAAGCCATCATCCGCAAATAAAGCACCATATTGCTCAAGTTGTTGACGATATTGTTCAGCCGCTAACTTCAAGCCATCATCATCAAGGCTAAAGTCTATCGCAATCGTTTTGTAATCCAGAATCCAGCGAATGCCATTTTCAACAAACGTACGATCAATCACCCGCTTCTGAATGACTAAGCTATCAATTTGGCGTTCAATCTGCAGCTCACTTTGTGCACCTTCATGCGCCTGTAAAGCCCACCGTCCCTGCTCACTTTCCAGCGTCTTTTTAAGCAGACTAATGGTAAGTGTTGCGCCTTTTGTCGCAGCTAAGCTCGTGTGGCCTTGTTGAGTGAGCCAGCGAATCATTGCCATCTTTAATGTTTCAAGTCGATCAAGCGACCAAGCATCCAAACCCTGTTGCGCCATTAATTCTAAATAACGATGCACCAGAGTGCCTACACTTGCCTCTAAAGAGATTGCTACTTCAGCTTCAGCTGATTTCACCCTACTTTGCTGAATTTCATAGCGCACTTGTTCCGCTTGTAAAACATCAGGAATATGCGGCGCGTTCAGACGCACTAACTGCGGCACAAAATCTTCTAACTTAGCACTTAAACGACGCTCATTCGAAGCCGAAGGCTCAGCTTGATTAAGTGTTAATTTATCCTCAGCAAATTCACCCGCCACCACAGGCCAAAGCATTTCCAAGAACGTATTCTTTTTAGGCTGTAACTCACCATTTTTATTCGGCTTCACCGCCCCCAGAAGATGCAAACATCGCTCAGCACGCGTCACTGCAACATAAAGCACACGCGCATCTTCATAAGCGGCACGCTGCTTTTCTAGCGATTTCATATAATCGTAAATACCTTGTTGATTGGCTTTATTTTTACCTTTAGGTGGCATCGGTGCTACCACTAAATCTACATCCGCTACATCGCCACCAAAGCCTTCTCTCGGAACTTCTTCCCACATCAATAAAGGTTGGTCACTGCGTCCTGTCGTTTTATCCAAACCAGGCAAAATAACGGTATCAAATTCCAAGCCTTTAGATTTATGGATCGTCATAAACTGTAATAAATCTTTTGCCTTCGCATCAGGTGCTGCATAGAGCTTTTGCACTTCAAGCGCCAATTGCTCAGTGCTAAATTGGCCGTTGGCTTCCATGCGGTCAATACGATCAAAGAACGCTTGCACATCGCGCACATCGCCGGCATCCCACAAACAAGCTGGTCCACCCAACATTACCCACACACCGTGTACCCACCGATTCATGCTCATGCGGCCACGATGATCTAGTGCCTCTTGCAACACTGCTCGCACATGTAATAAACGCATGCGCCCATCATCACTTAAGCTTTGCAAACGTGCTTCGTCGTGCATTAAATGCAGCACAGTACTGTATTGGTCTCCACCAACCAGCTGATGCAAATCTTCCAAGCTCAAACCACACCAAGGTGCACGCAAAATAGCTAACCAATGCACGCGGTCAGCACGCTGATGTAAGGCATTCGTCAGCGATAATAAATCTTGTACGACTTGGCGATTTGCCAGCTCTTCAATCTCAACGGCTTGGAATGATAATTCAGCATGATTACGGCGAATTTCAGCGACTAAAGCATGCAAGTGGCTACGTGCGCGCACCAAAACAGCAATCTTTCTAGCCGGGTTTTCAGCCCAAGTGGCCTTGATAATATCAATAATTTTATTGGCTTCTAGCTGACGAACATCACTTTCAAGCCCATCTTCCTGGCCGTCATCATCATCAGACTCTACTGTACCGCCGCCATCCAACATGGCATGAAAATGCACGCCAGCACCATCAGGATCTCGATCTTTTGCCACAAAAGCACGATAGCTAATGGCGCAACGCGAGACGCTATCCTCATCAGGGAATACTTTTTCAAATGTATCATTGACCCATTCAATCACTGGTGCATGCGAGCGATTATTGCGCCACAATTTAAGTGGATTCAGCGACAAGCCACCTATACCCTCCTGTGCAACGCGCAAGAACAAACCAACATTGGCTTTGCGGAAACGGTAAATTGACTGCATAGGATCGCCAACCAAAAACAGTGTTCGACCATCGCCATCCATCCAACCTTGCGTCAGATGCTCTATCAACTTAATTTGTGTAGGACTGGTATCTTGAAATTCGTCTACCAACAAATGTTTAATCCGATAATCTAGCTTTAAAGCCAAGTCCGTCGGATTCTCCTCAGCATCACCCAAGGCAAATAAGGCATTTTGTGAAATCTGTACAAAATCGACTTCACCATGTTGCTGAAACACTAGCCAAAGCTCAGCCGTCGCCAACTTGAGCAAATGAGCTAATGCCAAAATGATCTGCCAACTCTGCTCATCATATTTGGGATTTGGAAGTTCTTTTAAGGTCTTTAACGCAAGCTCAGCACCTTCAGTATGCTGCAAAGTGTTAATGACTTCATCAAGCTGATCTTTATAAAGCTTGCCTTCAGGTGTCGCAGGGAAACCATTTTTTACATTCACGGCTTTTCTAAAAGTGTTGGTACCCGTCAACACTAAATCAACAACTGCACGCCACATCGCCAATGCCTCTGGCTTAAATGGAATAGGTGTTTCCCAATCACGCAGTAAGGCCACAGAAGCATCACACGGCAAGTTAGATGCAGCATAGCGCCCAATCGGCATCAAGGCCTCTTGCACACGCAGAGGCATCACCTCAGCCACTGCTTGCATATCTTGTGTGACCAAATGCGCAAGCGCGGCTTCAGCCAAGGATGCATCGTGATGATTCATCACGTAGTACTGCCATTGGTCGCGCTTAGCGAGCATCTCGGCTAATAGCACATTAAGCCTGAAATGGTCATTATCAAAATAACGCAAAGCCTGCTGCACCACAGGACCTTCTGCCGCATCATCTAAATTCGCTAAAGTGCGCGTGGCGGCTTCTTGATAATACAAACTAGCATCTTCACTTACCGCTGGCTGCGTTCCAAAACGGCTCAGCAAAGGCATTTGACGCGCTAAATTGCCACTTAATGAGTCTATGGTATAGATACGCAAACGAGAGGGCGTGGTCAGCAGCTCCCACGATTTCTCAGCAGACCGTGCCAAGGCTTTTTGTCCAAGTTCAAAAGTCACAATTTTGTGAGGTAAGGATGGACGCTGGCCTGAGTTTGCATCTACCAAGCTATCCATAATCCGCTTCTTCATTTCGGAAGCGGCTTTATTGGTAAAGGTAATAGCTATAATTTCTTCCGGTGAATCCACCGTAGCAAGCAACTTCAAATAGCGCTGAGTGAGGAGTTCGGTCTTGCCGGCACCAGCTGGCGCTTCGACAATAAAAGAAGCAAATTCTAAAGCCTCAATTCGGCTTGCATCATCTTCATCCAGCAAATATTGATACTGACTCATAAACCACCTAGCACTTGCTGATGAAGCTCTGCTTGTTGATATTCAAACTGCAACTGACGCTCCGCCAATCGTAATAAAGGCAAGACCTCACAATAGGCTAACTGTTTTTCATTCTCAAACTTCACTGCCGCATCACCCGCTTTAATCGCTTGTGCTGTGGCGGTAATGCTGTTCTTCCAGTGCGCAATCACAGAAGGCCAATTAGGAAAATCTGCTTCTGCAAAAATCTTGCGTCCTCGACTCTCCTCTAAAGGCGTTGCTCCCTGCAATACACCTTTACTAGCAGCAATGCCTGCATACCCCGCTTTTTCCAACAGTACTTTGGCAAAACAAACCGCAGCCACTTCTGCATCGCCCATCAAAAAGGCGGCGTAAATCGGCAATTGCGGCTCAGAGATATTGGCGTTTGCCCAGTTCTTAAAATCAATCGTACCGCCAGTTTTGTAATCGAGCACGACCAAACGGCCATCTTCAAGCTGGTCCACTCGATCCACCGTGAGCGTAATCGAAAGACTGTCGATTGGGATGGTTTGCTTACGCTCAACTGCCTGCACGGAAAAACCCATTTCACGGGCTTTCTCCACATCATTGAGCCAAGCCATGACCAACTTCAATAAACGCTCTTTTTCTAGCTGAATAAATGCCGCGGAAAATGCCTCATCGTGCTCTTGATTAAACAAAGTTAGTACTTTATCTGCTGCTTGCTCAAGCACAGCTTGCATCTCAGTCTCACTCAAGGCTTGTAAATAAGCGGAATCGCGGCCATCCCAAAACACCTCCAACACTTGGTGCACGAGATTGCCCCTATCCATCGCATCCAAACCATCCACAGGCTCTTTTAAGGCGCGAGCATACAAACGGTATTGGTAAAAAGCCCAAGCTGGGCATATCGCTTGCGCCTTGAGTAAGCCCGTTCCGCCAGACACATGACCACCATCCTCAACTGCTGGCGCTTGATTGTCATCTAACCATTGCCAAGGCTTATTAGCCACTTCTACAGGCACAACATCAGCAAGTTGTTCAGCCAATGTTTTAGCTAACGCCACCTCCCCAGAAGCAAGTGGAATATCTTGCATGAGTGGACTTGCACGCAATTGACGGTCGCCATCTTGAATAGCACTAGAAAAAATCACTGAACGTGCGCTTTTGATTAAGCGTTCATGAATTGCTTTTGCAAAAGCCACTTGCACATCACTGCTCGCATTAGGTGTTTCTGCGGCACGTTGCAGACTCGCTGAAATCAATGCATTAGGTCGCGCGATAGGTGGCCAAACGTGATCATTCATCCCCATCACCCACATTGCATCCAAGGGTGCCGCCGCCGCTTCCATCATCCCCATAATTTGCAATGTGGGGATTTGCTTAAATTCGGGCTGGAAAATCTGCGCTTGGCAAAATTTAATCAATTGCGAAATAACACTTTTAGCATCAATCTTACCTAGCAAATCATCTAAACCAGCTAACGCTGAAAGCACTTTATCGAAAGACTTAGTCGCCTGATATTCAAAGCTAGATAAGCTTCTACGGCCAGGCCAATCTGCATGAACCAAAGCTTGACCTAACACCAAAGCCCAAGCAGAAGGGAGCTGTTTCGCGTCTTGGGTTTGTGCGTAGCCAAGTAAACTTTGTAAGGCTTTAATGGTCTCTGGCAGGCGCATTACACCATCGCCCACAGTGACTTTATGAATATAGTTTTGTAATCGAGCACTCTTAAAACTCAGCGGTAAATCGCGGCGCATACGCGCATCCAGCAAAGCTCTAGCATCAGCCTCTAACAAACCTTCCGACCAGTAAGGACTATGCAGCAACTGAACAATCTCTTGCTGAAAAATACTTCCACGCTGCCAAGCCAATTGCAGAAGATGAATAGCCGTTGCAATCACAGGCTGTGTATTGAGTGGCACACCCAAAGAAAAATCATAACAACGCTGACTCTCAGCCAAGGCAGGACGTGCGG
The DNA here is from genome assembly GCA_040383445.1 of Candidatus Methylopumilus sp. Taxonomy (GTDB): domain Bacteria; phylum Pseudomonadota; class Gammaproteobacteria; order Burkholderiales; family Methylophilaceae; genus Methylopumilus_A. Next base: position 5,914 of record JBEIDM010000043.1, read on the forward strand.
CTGATGCTTGTAATACATCGTCTAACAATGCCGAAAGCTTGCTACGCAAAGCGGCCAGCTCTGGCACAACGATTGCAATGCTGGCTTGAGGATTTTCTGCTAACTGCGCTTTAGCCCATGCAACTGCGGCACGGCATTCCGCATCCTGATTAGTTAATACAATATGCTTAACTTCTTGAGGCGAATCAAAAGTGAGTAATGCGGAGTTTACTTGCACACCTCGCTTTACAAGCACATCTTGCAATCGTTTCAATTGGGGATTGATACGGTCAAATCCTGCAAATTCAATTTGTGCTGGCAATGTGCCTACACCACTTTCCAATAGGTCTAAACGCCAATTACCGTAGCGCACTGATTCCAAATATCCATTTTGCTTACAAAGCCACTGAAAACGTTTACGCCACTCCAGAAACTGCTTGGTTTCTTCAGTGGCCTCATCCATATTAATATTAATATTCAGATTCCACTCAATAATTAACCTATTCGCTTCCATTGCAGCACTTGCTAAACCAGATGCATCAAATAAGTCTTTGGCCTCATGCGACTTTAAACAATACCTAATGCTCTGCTCCCACAGCAAACTCTCTTGTAGTGCATTCAGCTCCGTGCCTGGCATTTTGGCAGCATCAATTTCACCCAACAATATTGCCTCATCAAGCACCTGACCCAGCCATTGTGACAAAGGCACAGCATTAAGCGGTTGCCACTTCACAATACCTTTCCGCAATTGTTCACGCTGAAAAATTCCTTGCAAGCTACGCGCTAAACGCGGCGTAGAACATAAAATCAGGCTAGAATTGAAGAGTTTAGTCATAGCAAGATTTTAACTTGGACTGATGACTAAAAACACTTAAAACAAAGAATAAAAACGACACCGCATGGCAGATCAAAAAAACTATATCACCCCACAAGGTCACGCCGCTTTAGAGGCCGAATTCACCCAGCTACTCAAAGTCGAGCGCCCTGAGGTTGTGCGCGTTGTTTCTTGGGCTGCAGGTAACGGTGATAGGTCAGAAAATGGGGATTACATCTACGGTAAAAGAAGGTTACGCCAGATTGATTCGCGCTTACGCTTTTTAATGCAACGGATGGATGCTGCCGTGATTGTCGATCCAGCCACACAAGCTGGTCTAGAAAAAGTATTCTTTGGCGCTTGGGTAACGCTGTATTCATTAGATAGGGATACTGAACATACCTACCGCATTGTTGGGCAAGATGAATTAGAACCTACCAAAGGTTGGATAAGCTGGGTTTCTCCGCTCGCCAAAGCCATGCTAGGCAAGCAAGCAGGCGATGTTGTCCGCGTACAAACCCCGACGGGTGAGGATGAGTACGAGATTCAGGAAATAAGCTACACAGAGCCTAACGATTAAAATGATGAAGAAAAATCGAGTTGCTTGGGATATTTTCTGCAGAGTGGTAGACAACTTTGGTGATATTGGCGTCTGCTGGCGCTTATCCAAACAATTAGCCAATGAACACAGACTAAACGTTCGATTATGGGTTGACGACCTCCAAGTCGCTTCAAAAATCATCCAAAATCTCGACACTTCACTTCATGCTCAAACAATTGATAGCGTCACAATATGTCGATGGGAAGAGTCCGCATCCGCTTTCGATGAAATCTGCCCTGCGGACGTCGTAATCGAAACATTTGCCTGCAACTTGCCAGCTGTTTATCTGAAAGCGATGACTCTCAACAAGCCTATTTGGATTAATCTCGAATACCTCTCAGCTGAAGCTTGGATCAACGACTGCCATGGCCAGCCATCAACGCACCCACAAACAGGTCTCAAAAAAACCTTTTTCTTTCCTGGATTCAACAATAAAACTGGCGGGCTTATCCGCGAACAAAACTTGAGCGAGACTCGTGATGCAGCAATCGCCATGATGAAAAAGCTACCCAGCTTACAAGTGTCATTATTTTGCTATCCAGATGCGCCAATTAAGGATTTACTCAGCGCCATGTCTCAAGGCAACGCCCCTGTAGAATGCTTCGCACCCATGGGGTCTTATCAACATGAAGTTGCAGCATTTTTTGGTTTAAACGCTATCAACATTGGGGACACTCTCAATCAAGGCCAATTAAAATTGCTCGTACTCCCCTTTCTAACGCAAGCTGAATACGATCAACTGCTCTGGTGCTGCGATTTAAATTTTGTGCGAGGGGAAGATAGCTGGATTCGAGCACTCTGGGCTAGCAAGCCTTTTATCTGGCAACCTTATCGCCAAGCAGATGATTTGCATCTAGAAAAACTAGAGGCATTTCTTAAAATTTATCTTCAGGATAATCCCTCACAAATCCTTGCCGAATTTAGTCGAGCCTGGTCAGAGGACGGAATCACAGTGTCCTTATGGAATAAACTGATTGCAGAGATTAATGAGCTGAGTGCTTGGACCTCTCAGCGCACCCAACACTTTGAATCACAGACCGATTTAGCCTCTAAGCTAGTGGTTTTTAGTGAAAATGAGGTATAATGCGCGACTTTTTACACCTTCATAATTTGGTAGACATCACATGAAAACAGCAATGGAACTCCGCGTCGGCAACGTAATCATGATCGGTAACGATCCATTGGTTGTGCAAAAAGCCGAATACAACAAATCAGGCCGTAACTCAGCCGTGGTTAAAATGAAATTCAAGAACTTACTTACTGACGCACCGAGCGAATCAGTATACAAAGCAGATGATAAATTCGAAGTCGTTGTTTTAGAGAAAAAAGATGTGACTTACTCTTATTTCGCTGACCCACTCTACGTATTTATGGACGAAGAATACAACCAGTTTGAAGTAGAAGCTGAAAACATGACGGATGCGCTTAACTTCTTAGAAGATGGTATGGCATGTGAAGTAGTGTTCTACAACGGCAAGGCAATCTCAGTAGATCTTCCAAACTCAGTAGTACGCGAAATCACTTACACAGAACCAGCAGTTAAAGGTGATACATCAGGTAAAGTAATGAAACCAGCACGAATTTCAACTGGCTTCGAATTGCCAGTTCCACTTTTCTGTGACATCGGTGACAAGATTGAAATCGATACACGCACATTTGAATACAAAAACCGCGTGAAGTAAGTTATTGAACCCTGTCACAGCAATGTGATAGTTAAAAAAAAGGGCGCTTAATTTAAGCGCCCTTTTTTATTGGCTGAGTATTAAACCCAGCCTTTTAAGCTTAAAGACTTAAACCACACCTTGTGGGAAGTCATAGCTATAGTGTTTACGTAATGGCTTAACAACTTCCCATTGGCTATCTAAACCATCATGGAATGAAACCAAGTCACCAGCAACGATA
>JBEIDM010000044.1:0-9012 GCA_040383445.1 Candidatus Methylopumilus sp.
AGATTTTGTAAAAATGCTGTTTGCGGCGAGTGCGCTGGCCTTGGTCCCTATTCGTGCCTTTGCAGCCATGTGGAATGCAACTGCTTTTGAATCCACAAAATTAAATTCAGCACTGACTGCCTTAGGCATTAGTGAAATTAAAGAATCCAAACAAATCACAATCATTGCACCAGATAAAGCTGAAAACGGTGCTGTGGTACAAATTGAAGTTAAAAGTGAGATAGCGCATAGTGAATCGCTCTCTATTCTTGTAGAAAACAATCCTACGCCGCTGATTGCGCATTTTGTATTAGGTGAAGGCGCTGATCCTTATATCGTCACGCGTATCAAGATGGCAGAAACCTCAGATGTCCAAGCAATCATTAAAGTGGGTAATCAATATTTCTCAGCTAAAAAGCGTGTAGAAGTTTTAGAGAATGGATGTGGCTAAAATGGCAGATACCATGAAAATGCGTGCTCAGCTTAAAGGGGGTGTGACTGAAGTTAAAGTGCTGATTGGACACCCTATGGAAACAGGGCGCCGTAAGAATGACTTGGGCGAATTTATTCCTGCCAATTTTGTTCAGTTAGTGAATGCTAGCTTAAATGGAAAGCAAGTATTTGAAGCACAATGGGGCACTGGCATTTCTAAAAATCCTTACCTTACTTTTCATTTAAATCATGCAAAAGTAGGAGATTTAGTCGTTGTGACTTGGACCGATAATCATGGCAAAACAGGCCGTGGGGAAATTGCTGTTACTTCTGCTTAGTTTTGTTTGCTAATATCTAACCCAACTGCTTCAGCAATCCTAATTCCATCTACTGCTGCTGACAAAATCCCCCCTGCATAGCCAGCGCCTTCACCTGTTGGATAGAGCCCTTTGGTGTTAATGCTTTGCAAGGTTTCATCATCACGCTTAATTCTAATCGGTGACGAGGTTCTGGTCTCCACCCCTGTCAGTACTCCATCTGGTAGATCAAAGCCTTTGATCTGTTTTGCAAAAGCAGGGAGTGCTTCGCGGATTGCGGTAATGGCATATTCAGGTAAGGCGGTGCTTAAATCTGTTAGGTGCACGCCTGGGGTGTAGGATGGTTGCACTGCGCCAAATTCAGTAGAAGGTTTGCCATTAATGAAGTCGCCAATGAGTTGTCCTGGTGCTTTGTAATTCTTTCCACCTAGTTCAAATGCTCTTGCTTCCCATTTCCGTTGAAATTCCATGCCAGCGAGTGGGTCACCGGGGTAATCTTTCTCAGGGTCAATGCCCACCACAATGCCAGCATTGGCATTACGTTCGTTACGTGAGTATTGGCTCATGCCATTCGTGACCACACGACCCTCTTCAGACGCGGCTGCGACCACTGTGCCGCCTGGGCACATGCAGAAGCTATACACACTGCGACCATTTTTTGCGTGATGCACGAGCTTATAATCTGCCGCCCCCAAGACTGGATGCTGAGCATTTGGGCCAAAGCGTGCATGGTCGATGAGCGATTGAGGATGTTCGATACGGAAACCAATAGAAAAAGGTTTGGCTTCAATATAAATGCCACATTTGTGGATCATCTCAAAAGTATCACGTGCACTATGGCCGACTGCTAACACAAGATGGTTGGTTGCAATGCGCTCTCCATTTTGTAGCACAACACCTTGCACTTGGCCATTTTCAATTTCAATGTCATCTACGCGACTCTTAAAGCGAATTTCGCCACCAAGCTCAATAATGTTTTTACGCATTTCTTCTACCATGCCCACCAAACGGAATGTACCAATGTGTGGATGGCTGACATATAGAATTTCTTCTGGTGCGCCTGCTTTTACAAACTCATTGAGCACTTTGCGACCGTAATGTTTAGGGTCTTGATTTGGCTGTAGAGCTTGCCGTCTGAAAAAGTGCCAGCACCACCTTCACCAAACTGCACGTTGGATTCTGGATCGAGCACACTTTTACGCCATAAAGCCCATGTGTCTTTGGTGCGTTCTCGTACGGCTTTTCCGCGTTCTAAAACAATGGGTTTAAATCCAGATTGTGCCAAAATGAGTGCTGCAAAAATCCCTGATGGACCAAAGCCTATAATCACTGGGCGTGGCGTTTTTGTATCTTCGGCGGCTTTTGCTACAAAGTGGTAAGAGGTGTCAGGCGCTACTTTAACGTGCGGGTCTTTTTTGAATTTAGCTAAAATTTTTGCTTCGTTTCTTACTTCGATATCGAGTGTATACACAAACAAAATTGCATGTGATTTACGTGCATCTACACCGCGTTTAAAAATGGCCATACTGATTAAATCACCGGCTGGAATGCCAAGTTTTTTAATCGCTGCAGCTTGAATGACTTCGGGTTCGTGATGAAGCGAAGTGGCATTTGCTAAAGGAAGTTTGATTTCTGAAAGGCGTAGCATAGCAATCGTTTGGTTCTAAATATTAAGTGGAAGTTGAAGCAATTTTTTAAGTAAAGGCACGGTGATTGGTTTTTTCTCTGTGAGTGACCACTCATCAAGTGCGTCTAAAGTGGCAATGAGATTTGGTAAGTCTCGTCGTAAATAGCGTAAACAATAATCGACTACTTCGTCAGGTAAATTCATGCCTCTTTCTGCCGCATGAGATTTGAGTGCTTGGGCTTTTTCTTCGTCGGTGAGAGGGTGTAGTTGATAAGTTAAGCCCCAAGCTAGCCGCGTAGCTAAATCATCTCGTAAGCCCATTTGGCTTGGCGATCCATTCCCTGTAGCGATCAACACACCTTGGCCTGCGCGCAGTTCGTTATATTGGTTAAATAAGTCAATTTGTGCTTGGTCGTTAAGGGTATGAACGTCATCGGCACAAACAAAAGGAATACTGTTTTGCTCTGCGAGCGCTTTGCTCGCTTTAATGAGATGCGTTTTACCACTGCCCTCAGTACCCCATAGATAAATAAAACGGTTATTACTACTAATGTTTAGCGCAGGACTGAGTGCTTCTTTAATGCTGTGCAATGCTTCAGCATTTTTACCTACGACAAAGTTATCGTGGCTAGGCAAAGCATGCGGCTGGATGTCGAGTAAAAGTTGTTTCATTTAATTGGGTAGACTATCTAATAAAAGCATGATGAATACTTAATTTTATCGCTGAGTCTTTTTTCGTTTAGTCGTCATTTAGGTTAAAATTCGGGTATTCTAAAAAATACCGTAATAAAGCGTATTTTAACCTTTTATTTGTTTTTATCTTGTAGAAAGCGAGAAAGCCTTGAATTCTAATGACCAAGCCGGCAACACTTCTATTAGCTACCGTGATGCTGGGGTAGATATTGAAGCAGGTGATGCGCTGGTAGAGCAGATTAAGCCTTTTGCTAAACGTACGATGCGCCCTGAAGTGTTGGGTGGTATTGGCGGCTTCGGATCTTTATTTGAAATGCCTAAGAAATTCAAGAATCCGGTATTGGTTTCTGGTACGGATGGGGTAGGCACAAAACTAAAACTCGCTTTTGAATTAAATAAACATGACACCGTTGGTATCGATTTGGTCGCGATGAGTGTTAACGATATTTTGGTTCAGGGTGCTGAACCGTTGTTCTTCTTAGATTATTTTGCTTGTGGAAAATTGGAGGTTGGGACTGCTGCACAGGTGATTAAAGGTATTGCGCAAGGCTGCGAACAATCAGGTTGCGCTTTGGTTGGTGGCGAAACGGCGGAAATGCCAGGCATGTACCCAGCAGGCGAATACGACTTAGCAGGGTTTGCTGTGGGTTGTGTGGACAAAGAAAGCTTAATTACAGGTAAAACCATCTCATCAGGTGATGTGGTGCTTGGTTTAGCTTCAAGTGGTGCTCACTCAAATGGCTATTCACTCATTCGTAAGTTAATTGCGAAATCTGGTATTGATATGGATGCAGATTTCCACGGTAAACCATTTAAAGATGTAGTGATGGCGCCAACACGTATTTACGTGAAATCTTTATTGAAGCTTATTGAAGCGATGCCAGTGAAGGGTATGGCGCATATTACAGGCGGCGGCATTACAGAAAACGTGCCGCGTGTATTGCCAGAAGGCTTAACTGCAGAAATCAAAAAAGGTAGCTGGGATATGCCTGCTTTGTTCACTTGGTTGCAAGCACAAGGTAATGTGGCTGAAAGTGAAATGCATAAAACATTTAACTGCGGTATTGGCATGGTGGTGATTGTGGCTAAAGAGCAAGCATCAGCGGCGATGGCTTTATTGAAAGCGGAAGGCGAACAAGTCTTTGAGATTGGACATATTCGTGCCCAACAAGCTGGCGAAGTGCCAACAGTTGTTGTTTAAATTTGCCAATATGAAGCTTGGGTTAATAGGTTTGGCTTTGTTGGTGTTGGCAAACAATGCGTTTGCTGCACCTAAGCAAGTCACACTTACTTATCAAGCGATTCGCAATGACAAACCTTTTGCAATCGTGACCGAGACTTACCTTCAGTCAGGTGATCAATACAAAATTAAAAGTGTGACGGAAGGTATCGGCGTCTACGCGCTTTTTGGTAAACGTATTTTAAAAAGTGAAGGTTTGGTGACGGCTGAGGGTTTGCAATCCGCACACTTTGAATCACATCAAGTAGACAATCCTAAGAAACTTATCCTTGCGGATTTTGATTGGGATAAGTTGCAACTCACTATGAAATCCAAAGGTAATGAAGTGACTGAGTCTCTCCCTAAAGGCACACAAGATTTATTGAGTTATCCTTATCAATGGATGCATATTCCACCTCTTGCGGATGAGTTGATTCTGCCAGTGACAACAGGCAAAAAAATAAAGACTTATCATTACCATTTAATCAATAAAGACGATGTGATGGAAACGCCAGCAGGCGAATTTAAAGTGGTAGAGTTAACGAATAGTGGCAAAGTTGAGCCGGCTGATGAGAGACGTTTTTGGTTGGCTGTAGATCATTACTATTTGCCTGTCCGGATCTTAATGCAAGATGACAAAGGTGCCGTCATAGAGCAAATATTGACGAGTATCGTTGTTCAGTAGTTTTTCTATTGAGGCGATGTTAATAATTTGCCAACAACACAATCATTGAAGCAGTTTTTAAGAAAATTAGCGATCCCTTGGGTGTGGTTTTGGGCGTTATTATTTTCTATTTTGATGCACCTCATTTTGTTTGGTGGAATGCAGTTTGAATGGCCTGATTTTGATCTGGAGCCTCATACGATCGAAGCTGAATTGGTGCTAACATCAAAACCTGTTGCTCAAAAAATTCCCAAAGCAGTTAGCAATAAAAAGCCTCCTTTGGAAAGGAAAGAATTAAAGCCGCAATCATCTTCAGTTAATCAGCAAAATCAAGTTGCTGAAGCTTCCAATATGAACGTTGAAGATACTCTTGATCGAGAGCCGCGGTTTGCTGAAGAGCCACCTTTGCCACCGCCAACTTATGTGGATTTGTTCTTTGAAATTAAGCGAACGGGATTTGGAAGTGGCAAGGCGCATATTCGTTATCAGGCCGAGCCTGGTGGTCGATACAGCCTTCGTAGCGAGGCTGAAGCAAAAGGACTGGCAAGTTTAGCTTTTTCTGGTAAGCGTTTAGAAACTAGCCTTGGTAAAGTAACTGATGCAGGATTGCAGCCAGAAGATTATCGATTTGATCTTTCTAATAAGCCAGAGAAATTACAAACTGCACATTTTGATTGGGATGCGATGAAGCTCACCATTAAAAATGCGAAGGCAGAAAAGGTGTTGGATTTATCAGAAGGCACTCAAGATTTTTTGAGTTTCTTGTTTCAATTTATTTTTGTTCCTCCGTTGAATCGTATGCAATATCCTTTAACGAACGGTAAAACATTAATGACTTATGATTATCAGTTTGTTGGAGAGGACCAAATTCAAACGGAGATGGGGCAATTGAATGCGTTTCACATCGCAAAAAGTAGCGGTGACCCAGATGAAAAAACCGAGGTTTGGTTAGCAATGGATTATCGATTTATTCCGATTAAAATTTTAAAAATAGCAAAGGACGGTAGCGGGTTCGAATTAGTCGCAACGCGCTTGAATACCGATATAGCAAAATGATAGTGAACTCTAACCTTTTACGATTAGCTGGTGTGGTGCTGGCAGATGTCTTATCGAATACTGGCCCTGCAGACGTCAAGTTAGGGTGGTTCTTTAAGCAGAATCGTGACCTTGGCACCAAAGATCGTGCATTTATTGCTGAGTCAGTTTACGGCGTTTTGCGTCGTAAATCATTTCTATCTTATGTTTCAGATGGTGAAGATCCACGTAAATTATTAGTTGCTTGGTTAGTGCGTGTGCAAGGGATGAGCACGCGTGATTTAGCTGATTCACTGACTGCACAACAAAAAGAGTGGGCACAAGAAATTAAAGCTAAAAAGACTGACGATATTAGCAAAGCCATGCAAGCCGATTTGCCTGAATGGTTATGGGATAAATTAGTTGTCCAGTACGGCGAAGAAGAAGCGCTTACTATCTCCAGAAGTATGCATCAACCTGCATCTTTAGACTTGCGTGTGAATTTAGTTAAAGCGACACGTGAAGATGTGATTGCAAAATTTGCATCTGAAAAAACAGAAGTAAATCCTACGCCTTACGCTCCTAATGGTTTGCGTATGCCTCAAAAGATGACGATTAGTCGTCATGTATTGTTCACGGATGGCAAAATTGAAGTGCAGGATGAAGGTAGCCAGTTATTAGCCCAATTAGTTGCGCCACGTCGTGGTGAAATGGTTGCTGACTTCTGTGCTGGTGCGGGTGGCAAGAGTTTGGCGATGGGTGCATTGATGCGTAATTCAGGTCGAATTTATGCATTTGATGTTTCAGAAAAGCGTTTGCAGAATTTAGGTAAGCGTCTAAAACGTTCGGGCTTATCTAACTTGCATAGCCAAGTCATCAGCAGTGAAGCTGATCCAAAATTAAAACGTTTGAATGGTAAATTTGATCGTGTATTGGTGGATGCGCCATGTAGTGGTTTAGGCACTCTGCGTCGTAATCCAGATTTAAAATGGCGCCAAAAGCCGCAAGATGTTTTAGAGCTTTCGGTCAAACAACAAATATTTTGGCGCGTGCCGCTAAATTAGTAAAAACAGGTGGCCGTTTGGTTTATGCCACATGTAGTTTGTTGCAAGATGAAAACGAAGTGATTGCAGATGCATTCTTAAAAGCCAATTCAGATTTTGTATTGGTTCCTGCCGGACCTATTTTGCAACAACAGCAAATCAATTTGGATACTGGACCGTATTTAAAACTACTTCCACATTTACATCAAACAGATGGATTCTTTGCGGCGGTCTTTGAAAAAACAGCAGCAAAGTCAGTAGAAAATATAGATGTGGATAATGCTCCGGCGATGAGTGTGGACGAAGAGGTTTTAAATGAGAAAGCAGTAGCTAAGGCAAAGAATATTGCTAAAAGCGCAGCAAAAACGAAATTAGCCTCAAAACCAAAATCTGCAACTAAGTCGACTAAGAAAAAGGCTTAATCATGAGACGCTTGAGCCTTAATATCCAAATTTTGCTCGGTGCAATTTTGGGTATAGGTTTGGGTGTTTATCTTCACGGAATCAGTCCAGAACAAGCAACTTTTCAAAATAGTGTGTATGCCGCTAATGTTGTTGGCACGCTATTTATTGATTTGCTTAAAATGATTCTTGTTCCTTTGGTGTTTTGTTCAATTGCTGTCGGTATTGCTAATTTGAGGCAGCATCAACAAATCAATCGAGTTTGGGTAGTGACTTTGATGTTCTTTGTTGGCTCTATGGCGATTGCAATTGCCCTGGGGCTTGCGGCAAGTAATTACTTTAAGCCTGGATTGGGTTTGCATTTGGATATGTTCCAAAATGCCATGCAAGCTTTTGAAGCAAAACAATTACCTTTGTCAGAATTCTTCACACAATTTCTTCATGGATTATTCCTTAATCCCTTTACTGCACTCGCTCAAGGAAACGTGCTTGCTGTTGTGGTATTTGCATTAATTCTCGGCATTGCTTTGGTTGTTGGCGGTGAGCGCTATAAAAATATATTAGCTTTATTTCAAGAGGGTCTTGAAATCATCATGCGCATGGTTGGATGGATCATGCATTTGGCACCTTTCGGCATCATGGCACTTTTGGTAAAACTGGTAGCTGTTCAAGATGCTGCCATGTTGAATACCTTAGCCAAGTTTGTTGCAGTAGTGGTCGGCACTACTTTGTTTCATGGCGTTATTGTTTTACCGTTAATTTTATATTTATTGACTCGAAAATCTCCTTTGTGGTTTTGGCGAGGCGCTCGAGGAGCCCTTATGACAGCTTTTGCAACGAGTTCAAGTGCTGCGACATTGCCTGTGACGCTGCAATCTGCCACTCAGCATTTGCACGTAAAGCCTGAAATTGCTGGGTTTGTCATTCCGTTAGGGGCAACCATTAACATGGATGGTACGGCGCTTTATGAAGCTTCCGCCGCACTGTTTATCGCCAATTTGGCTGGGATAGACTTAAGCATGACGCAACAGATGATTGTATTTTTTACTGCCATGATTGCTGCGATGGGCGCGCCAGGGATTCCAAGTGCTGGCATGGTCACGATGGTCATGGTTTTACAATCAGTAGGCTTACCTGTTGAAGCGATTGCAATTCTATTACCTATCGACCGCTTGCTCGACACTATTAGAACAACTGTGAATGTGCAAGGTGATATGGTGGGTAGCCTGATTGTTCAGAAATTTACTGTGCAAAATTTCACACAGCCATTGTCGAAGTGATTTAAATGCTTAGTTTCCATAAAGCCGAAATTGGCGATGCTTCAACTATTACTGATGTAATTAATAGTGCATATCGCGGTGAAACTAGTCGTTTGGGCTGGACGACAGAGGCAGATTTGATTGATGGTTTACGTACAATAACTGCTGAAGTTGCACAAATTATTCGACGTGAAGATGCTTTTATATTGGTTGGGGTGCTCAAAGATCAAATCGTCGCTACTATTTGTTGCGAGCGTCATGAAAATACTGCAAAGTTAGGCATGATTGCCGTTAAACCAGTGCTACAAAATAAAGGCTATGGTCGTGAAATGATACAAGCGGCTGAAGCGATTACCTTAAGAGA
>JBEIDM010000045.1:0-8995 GCA_040383445.1 Candidatus Methylopumilus sp.
CTATTGTCAAAAAATGATTAAGTTAACCTCGATTCTTTCGAAAAAATATTTAAATTACGCTTCGCGCCAATATTTTTTTTTAACATTCACTATGTTGAGTTGCATTCATATTGATTATGCAAACGCAGAGGATATTAGAGATGTAGAAGTGAAAACCAGTTATTACGTTGAGCGTAAAAGCTATGGCACAGGGAGAGAGACTGAGCCACCGCGCTATGTAAAGCAGGCCAACAAAACTTGGCTTAAAGATTACGAAGCCTTTAAAGATTTGGACTGGCTTGATATTGGTCTAGATTATCGGATTCGCGCTGAAAACCGAGATAACGACTATCGCAGAAAAACAGACACGATTGATGAGTCTATCTTACTCAGGACTCGGGCTTATGTTGCGATTAAAGACATTATAGATCCCTTGAGATTCACGCTTGAAGTTGAAGATGCGCAGCGTAACAACAGTCAATTTACCCGCAGCTTTGATACAAGAGACATTAACAAAGCAGAACCGATCCAAGCGTATTTAGAGCTTTATTTCAAAAACAGCATTTTAGGGAAAGATGATTTGGGTAACGAACGCCCCATTAGCATTAAGGCGGGTCGTCAAGCATTTGAATATTTAGACCGCCGATTATTTGCGCTAAATGACTGGCGGAATACTACTAACAATCACCAAGGGATACGGGCCACCTTTGGTCAAAAGAAAAACGACTGGCAACTGGATTTGCTAGCAGTAAAGCCTGTTCAACGTTTCACGCAAGAACTCGATGAAGTCAATCATTCACAAGATATTTACGGCGCGATCTTTGATTGGCGACGCTGGTCTGATGTCGTCACACTTCAACCCTACTACTACCTATTTAAACAAGACGGTGACAAAGTAAAATTCAATCCCAATGGCGCACTAGAAACAGCACAAAATAAAATCGACCGCACTATTCATACTGCCGGCCTTCGTGCATTTGGTGTGATTGGCAATACCGGTTTTGATTATGACGGCAACTACGTGAGGCAATGGGGTAATCAAGATAGCCGAAACAGTACTGGAGCCTTTCAGGCCAACTTAGATCATGAGGCCTATGCTTACAATGCTGAGATTGGTTATAGTCCCAAACATTCATGGAAGCCTCGGTTTAGCGCTTTCTATGGATTTGCAAGTGGCGATAAAAATCCAAGTGATAGAAAAAATCAACGTTTTGATGCCCCATTCGGCTTTGCACGACCTTGGTCGAATAATGACTACTTTGATATGGCTAATATTCGAGCCCCTAAAGTGCGTGTCGAGTTTGAACCTCAAGTCTCTTGGTTGGAGTCACTAAAGGTAGATGCAGGATTTAGTTGGTATCGCTTAGACAGTGGGACTGATCGTTGGAGAGGAGCAGATTTAAGAGACCAAGCCGGCGCATCGGGTAAAGATGTGGGTAAAGAGTTTGATATGCGCGTGCGATTCCCTATCAACCAATTTATTAGCGCAAACCTTGGCTACGCTCACTTTTGGGCGGGTGACTTTACAAAAACACAAACTGAAAAGGCAGAAGCTAACCGCAGAGATAATTCAGACTTTTTATATGCTGAATTCTCAATTAGCGCGTTTTAATCAAATACTCAAACCAAAGCACTCATGAATGATGGCGCACCAAAGGGTTTGAGACTAAAATAGCATCAACTCATTTAGTCTCAAATCCATGTTCGATTTTTTCAAAAAAGACAAAACAGCAACTGCGGCAGAAGCCCCTGAAAAAGTGGCGACAGCCTCTTGGACGGAACGCTTAAAACAAGGGCTATCTCGCACACGCAGCCAATTAGGCAATCAACTTGCTGGTCTATTTGGTGGCGGCAAGATTGATGATGATGTATACGAAGAACTTGAAACCATATTGCTCACTTCTGATGTGGGTGTTGCCGCAACCCAGGCATTGCTTGAAGACATTAAAGGGCGAGTGCAACGTCAATCGCTAAGTGATACCAGCCAACTAAAAAGCGCCCTTAAAGATGCGCTTATGTCTCTACTGGCACCTTTAGAACAGCCCTTACAAACCAATACTAAACAGCCTTACATCATCATGCTTGCTGGGGTGAATGGCGCAGGCAAAACAACAACAATAGGTAAATTAACCCACTTATTCCAATCCGAAGGAAAGTCAGTGCTCATCGCTGCGGGCGATACTTTTAGAGCCGCTGCGCGCGAACAATTGCAAGCTTGGGGCGAGCGTAATAACGTGCATGTGGTTGCTAGCGAAGGTGGAGATCCTGCAGCAGTAATTTTTGATGCAGTGAATTCGGCAAAAGCTAAAGGGATTGATATCGTGCTAGCAGACACAGCTGGCCGCTTACCAACGCAGCTTAATTTGATGGAAGAAATTCGCAAAGTACAGCGCGTCATAGATAAAGCAATTCCTGGCGCACCCCACGAAATTTTATTGGTCCTAGATGCAAACACTGGGCAAAACGCTGTGATGCAAGTAAAAGCTTTTGACGATGCACTAGGTGTGACTGGCCTGGTTTTAAGCAAACTAGACGGCACAGCAAAAGGTGGCGTCATTGCTGCCATTGCTCAAACACGCCCCATCCCTATAAGATTTATCGGCGTGGGCGAATCTATCGATGATTTACGTCCATTTAAAGCAAGCGAGTTTGTAGAGGCATTATTTGAATGATTAAATTCGACCAAGTCAGCAAACGCTATCCTGGCAATTATGAAACCCTTAAGCGCATCAGCTTTGAGATTGAACAAGGTGACTTAGTGTTTGTCATCGGCGCATCAGGCGCGGGCAAAAGCACCTTACTAAAACTGATTGCAGGTCTAGAACGACCTACCTCAGGCACGGTACTCATCAATAATCAAAATGTGAGCCAGCTAAAAGCAGCAGCCATTCCTTATTTGCGTCGCCAATTCGGTTTAATCTTCCAAGACCACAAGCTACTTTACGATCGCAATTGCTATGAGAACGTTGTACTCCCGCTCAACATCAATGGCATCATTGGTGAAGATGCCGCCAAGCGCGTACGTGCAGCGTTAGATAAAGTCGGATTGCTTGATAAAGAAAAGGCAATGCCAATAACTTTATCTGGTGGCGAACAGCAACGCTTAGCGATTGCACGTGCGGTGGTTAGTCGCCCTGCATTCTTAATCGCAGATGAACCAACTGGCAACTTAGACGAAAATTACGCAGCCGAAATTTTGGAATTCCTCTATGCATTCCAACAAGTCGGGGTGACGGTGATTATTGCCAGCCATGAAGTCCCTAAACATCTGCCACCTGAAATCGCATCCGCTATTAAAGTCCTGCATTTGCAGCACGGAGAACTCCTATGAGCTTATGGCTTAGCCAGCATCAACAGCCTTTGAAACTTGTCATTGGCCGTATGCGAAATAATTTAATGGCCACCTTACTGATGTTTTGTGTGATTGGTGTGACGCTTTGTTTACCAGCCATTCTCTACACGGTAGTCGATAACCTAAGTCGCCTAACAGGCGGCGTTGAAAGCAAACCGCAAATTAGCTTATTTCTTAAATTAGATGCCTCTAATAAAACAGAAATTGAAGCGCAATTAAAAAAACATGCTGATGTTGCTAGCTTTGAATTTGTAAGCAAAGACGATGCATGGTCAAAAATGCAGCAGGATAAAAATACTGCTGATGCTGCAGCAAGCCTTGAGAAAAATCCATTGCCTGACGCTTTTTATATCACACCAAAAAACATTAGCCCTGACAACATCGGACATTTACAAGCAGAAATGCAGAAATGGAATGGTGTGGAATTGGCGCAAGTTGACGCTAACTGGGTAAAACGCTTAGACACGATTTTAAAATTAGGTAAAAAAGCAGTCTTTGTTTTAGTAGTGTTACTAGGCTTTGCTTTAATAACAGTCATTGGCAACACAATACGTTTGCAAATTATGACGCAACGCGAAGAGATTGAAGTCAGCAAGCTGATTGGCGCAACCAATCCATTCATTCGTCGACCATTTTTATATGCTGGCGTTTTATACGGTTTGGGTGGAGGCTTAGCAGCATTAATCATCCTGACTTTCGTGACAATGCTATTTAATTTCTCGGTCACCGAAATCGCTGATTTATACGCGAGCAACTTTAGACTGCAGTTACCAAGTGGCCTCAGTATTTTGGTGCTACTAGTCAGCGCGACTGGTTTGGGTTGGCTGGGATCTTACTTTGCTGTGAATCGTACGCTAGCCCAATTTGAAAACCTTTAAGCGCTCTTAGTAGGAAACACGCTTGAACATTTGGCGCCCATGGAAAAGTAAAGCAGAAAAGCTATCTCTCCTTCAGGCTTACTCTGCTGATGGCGTATTAAAATTACCTCCAAAAGGCGATAGGCATTTCAGTATACGTTTAAGCCGCAATACAACAATTGCAATTGTTGTATCTATGCTCTTTCATGCAATTGCAATCTTTTTTATCTTACCGCAGCTTATTAAGCAACCGTCATCAGCCATTAAGCCGCAAACTATTACGGTTTCCTTGGCGCAACCTCAACCTAAACCTGAGCCAATAGCACCCCCGCCGCCACCTGCTCCGAAAGTAAAACCACCAAAAAAACAAGCAAAACCAGACGCGCCTAAAGTCATGACCGCAAAAAATAATCAAGCTTCTAGCGATACCATTCCTTTACCCGCAAAGCCCTCAGAACCTGTAGCAATCCCAAACCAGCCTGTAGACATGATGTCTTTAGTCAATGCAAATAGGCAGCGCCGACAATCAGAAGAAAATTATGCTTCACGAGAAAACGCGGCCGCAATCGCTAGAGAAAGAGGAAACTCTCAAGAAGATGCGAGAGAAGCGGTTATTAAAAGAAACCTGGCACAAGAAGGAACAAACGGAATTTTTCAGATTAAAGAAATTCAATTGCACTCAGCACAGTTCAGTTTCAGAGGCTGGAAAAATAATATCAATAACGCGCGCTTAGAACTGATTGATGTTCAAGCCGGGCCAAATGAAAGCATTCAACGTGCAATCGTTAAAAAAATGATTGTGATTATTCGTCGAGAATATAGCGGCGACTTTAATTGGGAATCCCAAATGCTAGGCCGGGTTGTGCCACTTTCAGCAAGGGTGCAGGACAACGCTGGACTAGAGGACTTTTTAATAAGAGAGTTCTTTGGCCCAGGATCTAGATATGGTGGGCAATAATTAATCTCGTACTTTTAATAAAGCAATCAAGGTTAATACAGCAGCGCCGGATAAGTAAAATCCAACATAACTGAGTCCATAACGACCAGCCAACCAAGTCGCAATAAACGGTGCGAATGAAGCGCCTAATATCCCAGCTAAATTGAAGGTGAGCGATGCTCCGGTATAGCGTACCTCAGTCGGGAAAAGCTCAGATAACATTGTGCCAAGTGGCCCATAAGTCATCCCCATCAAAGCCATTCCCAGTGACAAGAACATGGTCACTTGCAATGCACCACCAGCTCCAAACAATTGCGCCATAAACAAGCCAAAAATAGCAATCGATGAACTCGCGACTATCAATGTAATACGGCGACCATATCGATCGGCTAGCCAAGCTGAAGCTGGAATCGCCAAGCCAAAAAATAAGACTGAAATTAACTGCATTAATAAGAAGTCACGTCTTGCATAGCCCAAAGCCGAGGTTGCCCAGCTCAGCGTAAAGACCGTCATCAAGTAAAACAATACAAAAGTCGCAACCGCAATTAAGGTTCCTAAAACCAGCTTTCTTCCATGCTTGGTAAATACTTCAACAGCAGGGACCTTAACTTGTTTCTTGGACTTTACTGATTCCAAAAATGCAGGGGTCTCTGTGATGTTGAGACGCACATATAAACCGACAAACACCAGCAAAGTACTTGCCAAAAATGGAATGCGCCACCCGAATTCAAAGAATTGTTCGTTGCTAAGATGGTCGCTTAAAAATAGAAATAAACCACCAGACATTAAAAAGCCGATAGGTGCCCCAAGTTGTGGAAACATCCCATACCAAGCACGTTTGTTAGGCGGTGCATTTTCAGTGGCAAGCAATACAGCACCACCCCACTCGCCACCCAAACCTAGGCCCTGACCAAAACGACACAAGGTAAGCAAGATAGGCGCAAAAATGCCAATGCTGGCGTAAGTCGGCAATAATCCAATCGCGACCGTTGATAAGCCCATGGTCATCAAGGCTGCCACTAAAGTAGCTTTACGCCCAACACGATCGCCAAAGTGCCCAAATACTGCTGAACCTAAGGGTCGCGCAAAGAAGGCAACTGCGAAGGTCGCCAAGGATTGAAGAATTGCCGTAGTGGGATTTGATGAAGGGAAAAATAAAGCAGGAAAGACTAATACCGCAGCATTGGCATAGATATAAAAATCAAAGAACTCAATAGTGGTGCCAACTAAGCTCCCCATCAAGATGCGCCATTTACCATTCCCACTTTGGGTCGCGTTAATTTCTGCTGCTGTCATTTTATATAGCGCCTTCATTAAAATATTGACTACATTCTACTCGATAGAATTGCCACACCACACTGATGAAAAAAGCCGGAACTTTCACTTACTAGCACTCTCTAATCAAGAGTGCTAAAATTAACTCTATGAGTGAGAAAAATACGATGAATAATGCTTTAGCAATACCATCCTTATCTTCGCTAGATAGCTTAGATCAGTACATGCGTACGATTAAAGCTTTTCCTGTATTAACAGCTGAACAAGAGCTGGACTACGCTACGCGCCTAAAAAACAACAACGATCTTGAAGCTGCTAAGGCTTTGATTGTTTCACATCTACGCTTAGTTGCAAGCATTGCACGTGGCTATTCCGGCTACGGCTTGCCACAGGCAGACCTTATTCAAGAAGGCAATATCGGCTTAATGAAAGCCGTTAAACGTTTTGATCCTTCACGTGGCGTACGCTTGGTTTCATTTGCGATGCATTGGATTAAAGCGGAAATGCATGAATACATTGTTCGCAACTGGCGTTTAGTAAAAATCGCGACGACCAAAGCACAACGTAAACTATTTTTTAATTTACGTAGCATGAAAACTGGCGCGGGTAGCTTACAGCCTGATGAAGTTGCGCATATTGCGCGCGAACTCAAAGTGAAGCCAGAAGAAGTTTTGGAAATGGAATCACGTTTAGGTGGACATGAGATTTCTCTTGAAGGTAATCAAGATGATGACAGTGAAGACAACTTCAGTCCGATTGCTTACTTACAAGACCAGCAACCTGAACCCTCTGAAATGCTTTCTGCAATTGAGCAGGAACATTTACAAACAACAGGCTTAGCAAATGCGCTTGCAAGTCTAGATGAACGGAGCCGTCGCATTGTTGAAGCGCGTTGGTTAAGCCAAGGTGACAGCTCAACTTTACATGATCTAGCCGATGAGTTTGGCGTTTCTGCTGAGCGTATCCGTCAGATTGAACAAAAAGCTATGCAAAAAATGAAAGAAGTTTTAGCGGCTTGATTTCAAATTCAGATGATTGATGGAAACAAAAAAGCGGCCTAGGCCGCTTTTTTTATGATGCTTTATAACTTCCGACGTATCGACGTATATATCTTAGTGAAAGAAAATAACTGATAAAGCACTAAACCATGACCAAGCGATTAAACCAACCACCATTGTCATCGGTAAATTTGAGAATGTGAAATGTTCTTTCATATTAAAACCCCCACTTGAATTAAGGTTCTAGTTTAATCGGATTGATGTAAGCCTTCAACAGAGAACTATCAAATTTTAAATTTATTTTTTCGTTTCTTGTGCTGACGCTGGCTTCTTATTTTGATTGAACGGAATCATTGGATCATCGTCATCCATCAAGATACGTTGCGCAGGGCCGTCCAAATCATCGTATTGGCCGCTTTTAATCGCCCACAATATCCCTGCCGCCGCCAAGGCCACAAAGACAATTGTCAAACCAAGTAAGAAAAATAAAGTGCTAAATCCCACATCAAACTCCTTTAAAAATCTAGCTTCATCCTATCATATCTTTACAACACGGGGTCTTGATACTGACACGCCTACGCTGCAGCGCTTTCTGCTATCATTTAACTTTTACAAAAAGCGATATCCATGAGCGATTTAAGCAACAATCTGCGCCGTCCGATTGATATTAAGTTACATCAAAAATCACGATTACTAGAAATCACTTTTGACGACCATAGTAACTGCATGCTGTCTTGTGAGTTTTTGCGTGTTTACTCACCATCTGCAGAAGTGCGCGGTCATGGCATCGGCCAAGAAGTCTTACAAACAGGTAAAGAGAACGTCAATATTGTTGCCATTGAACCAGTAGGTAATTATGCAGTGAAGTTGATATTCTCAGACGATCACGATACGGGGCTTTACTCTTGGGACTACTTGTATGACCTGGCTAAAAACTACGAAGCAATGTGGTTAGAATATATCGGAAGACTTGATGCCGCAGGTGTTAAGCGCCAACCCATCACAACAGAATAATATTAAAAAATATGAGCAATCAGAATCAAACCCATTTTGGTTTTAAAACCGTAGATGAAAGCGAAAAAGCCAAAAAAGTTGGCGAAGTATTTCATAGTGTTGCACGCAAATATGACCTGATGAACGACGTCATGTCAGCTGGCTTACATCGCACATGGAAACGCTTTGCGGTTGAAGTCAGCGGCGTTAAAGCTGGGGACAAGGTACTAGACGTTGCTGGTGGCAGCGGTGACTTATCTCGTCTATTTAACAAAAAAGTGGGTCCAACAGGCCAAGTCATTCTCACGGACATTAACGCATCTATGCTAGCAGTCGGTCGTGATCGCTTGATTGACGATGGTGCCTCAGTGCCAGCATTGCAATGTGATGCCGAGAAATTGCCATTCCCTGACCATTACTTTGACTGTGTAATTGTGGCTTTTGGGTTGCGCAATATGACGCATAAAGACAAAGCCCTTGCAGAAATGCAACGCGTACTTAAAGTCGGCGGTCGTTTATTAGTCTTGGAGTTCTCGCAAGTTTGGAAACCACTCGCGCCGCTTTACGATGCCTACTCATTTAAACTATTACCGTTCATGGGCAA
>JBEIDM010000046.1:0-8698 GCA_040383445.1 Candidatus Methylopumilus sp.
AAAGATGCTGATGGCCCAACAACACCAGGCTTTGTAGGTGTAAATTTTGCCATAAACACATTCTTAACCGAACGCATTGCAGAAACAATTTCTGGCTACGCCGCATCACATGTTATTAATATCTACGGTTAGGCTTTGGATGCATTAGATCATGATGCACAAGCTATTGCTGGTGTAGTTTCAAACAGTTCAGGAGCAACCGATGTGCTTGTCCAATCCCCTCCTGGAACACCTCAATTATCGATTCGCTTGCGTCCAGAAAAACTGGCTCAGTGGGGTATGCAACCGACTGATGTCCTAGATACTATTCGTGCAGCCTATGAAAGCATGCCTGTTGCTCAAGTCTATCAAGACAATAGTGTCGTCAGCGTCAGCGTGTTATTAGGTGAAAACTGGCGCAACAGTATCAATGAAATTAACAAATTACCAATCATCAACAACGAAGGTCGTCTAATTCATTTGAGTGACATCGCTGATGTTAGTCAAGAAAATGGTAGGTCTAAAATATTACATATGGGTGCAAAACGCATTCAAACCGTAACAGCAAACGTACAAGGACGAGACATACAAAGCTTTACAGACGAGCTAAAATCTAAAATAGACAAAGAAGTAAAGCTTACTTCGAGCAATTACCTTGCATTTACTGGGGAAGCTGAAGAGCAAGCAAAGTCGAGAGAAGATTTAATTGTGCATTCAGCCTTAGCCACCGTAGGGATTTTCTTAATGCTTTACATCGCCTTTGGTAGATTACGGAACTTACTTCTGACTTTTGCAAATCTTCCATTCGCTCTTATTGGCGGTGTATTTGCAGTAATGTTTACTGGAGGTTGGATATCTCTTGGCTCTTTAGTAGGCTTCGTTACCTTGTTTGGAATTACCCTGCGCAACTCAATCATGTTGGTTTCTCACTTTCAACACTTAGTAGACCATGAAGGCATGGTATGGAATTTAGAAACCTGTATACGTGGTGCGTCAGAACGACTTCCATCAATTTTGATGACAGCGCTAGTCACTGCTCTTGGTTTACTCCCTCTAGCCATCGGCAGTGGAGAGCCTGGGCGTGAGATTGAAGGCCCAATGGCATCTATTATTGTAGGTGGCTTAGTGACTTCTACTATTTTAAATCTACTCATCCTACCAACCATCATGTTGCATTTCGGTCGCTTTGAAAAACATCAGCAAACCTAAGAAAAAACAACTGAGAGACCGATAAAATGTTCTGCCGTGAATGTGGAAAAGAATTAAGCGACAAAGCTGTTATCTGCCCTAACTGCGGCGTACCAACAAATGTTAAGCAAGCACACCAAGATAACATCCCCAATGGCGTTCGAGGCTGGAGCTGGGGAGCTTTCCTCCTAAACTGGATTTGGGCAATTGGCAATAACGTTTGGTGGGGGCTGTTAGCACTCATTCCCTACCTAGGTCTTATTGTTGCAATTTGGCTTGGCATTCAAGGCAGAGAGCTCGCTTGGAAAGCAGGCGAATGGGAGAGTGTCGAACACTTTCAACGCGTTCAAAAACAGTGGTCAAAGTGGGCTGTGATTATCACGTTAAGCATAATAACTATGAGCGCTGTCATCATGTACTTGGTTTTTCATCACTTCTCCAAAAGTGGCAATTTCAACGTTTAATTAATCTAAGCCATTAGCTTGTTCCAAAGGGACTTTACTTCGTCAGCATGTTCTTGAACTAAACTCGACGCCAACTGTGCTTTACTGTGCCCTTGCAAGCGAGAAGCATGTTGTAATTTGCGGAATGCCAAATAAGCTGACGCCACTCGACTAGCTGCTTCTTTTTCAATAATACCTAATTCAGCTAATTGTCCCAGCAATGCAATATTACCTATATTTTCGGTCAATTCAGGATACTGATGTGCATGCGCCAATACCAAAAACTGAACCATAAACTCCAGATCAATAATGCCGCCTTCACTCTGCTTAAGGTCAAAAATACCTGCAGCAAGCACATGATTAGCACGCATTCTTTGCCGCATATCAACAACAGACACTTTCAAGGCGTTAAGATCTCGTGATTGCGTAATCACATCATAACGAATCTGCTCGAACGCTTGTCCAATACTCGCATCACCCGCACTGAAATTTGCCCTAGTAATTGCCTGATGCTCCCAAACCCAAGCTTTATGTTGCTGATATTCCCTAAAAGCCTCTACAGAACTAACTAATAACCCACTCGCTCCATCTGGGCGCAACTGTAAATCCGTCTCATACAACATTCCTGCCGCTGTCAGACTATTGAGCCAGTTATTAATGCGCTGTCCAAACCGCGCATAAACCTCAGCTGCATTTTCAGCTGGGTCATCATATAAGAAAATAATATCGAGGTCTGAGGCATAGCCCAATTCCTTACCTCCTAATTTGCCATAGCCAATCACAGCAAATTTGGGCTCATCTCTATGCTTTCCTCGTAAAGTTGGCCAAATAGTTTCTATCGTCACATCTAAAATTAAATTAGCAAGCGCACTTAAATAATCTGACAGTGCTTGCAAGGGCAATTCCCCAGCCACATCTTTAGCTGCAAATCTAAAAACAGCGGCATGTTTAAAATGTCGCATGACATCCATTTGCCTTTCGACATCACCCTCCACCTCAGCAAGGCGTCTCTTTAGTTCATCTCGCATTAAACTAAAGTCAGGCACCGCATATAAATGCTGTGTATCTAATAATTCATCCAACAACACAGGATGCTGAGTTAAATACTGAGCCAACCAAGGACTCGCGGTTGTTAACTTAATAACTAAATTAAGTGCTGCTGGATACTCTGCCAGCAAAGCTAAATAACTAGCACGACGACAAATACTCTCCAACAAATCAGAAACTCTCATAAGCGCCATATCCGGATCAGCCTCTTTTGCTGATAAAGCAATCACTAAAGGCATTAAGGCATCAAATCGCTGGCGACTCAATTCAGGCAGCTGCTTATATTTAGGACTTTGATGGAGACTATTTAAGCGCCTTAGCGTCTCAGTAGAGTCAACATAACCTAAAGCAGATATGCGCACTATCGCCTCTTCATCGTTGACTGTACCCTGCCATATCTCTGCAGCTTGTAGATCTTCAGTCTGCCCAGCTTTAGGATCACTAAAAACTTCATTAAAGTGTTTATCAACAATTGTTCGGTGCGCATCTATATGACTTCGCAGTTCGGTCCAATCATTACAATTCATCGCCACAGCAATGCGCTTTTGCCCTTCTTCCGTTATTGGTAAAGTTTGAGTTTGCTGATCTTCTTGATATTGCAGGCGATGCTCTAAATCCCTCAAAAACACATAAGCTTGATTCAAAGCATGTACTGTCTCTGCTGGTAACAAATGTTTTTCTTTAAGTAGTGCTAATACACTTAAGGTTGGACGAATTTGCAAACTCACATCTTGGCCACCGCGAATTAACTGAAAGACCTGTGCAATAAATTCAATCTCACGAATACCCCCGCGGCCAAGCTTTATATTGTCATGCATATCACGCTTGTTTACATCTCGCTGAATCTGAACTTTTAAATCGCGCATCGATGCAAAGGCACCGTAATCGAGATATTTCCGAAAAACGAATGGCCTCAGCAAATCACTAACATGCCGCGCAGGGCCTGCAATCACGCGTCCTTTAATCCATGCATAGCGCTCCCATTCTCGACCTTGGTTTTGGTAATACTCCTCGAGCATTGTCAAACTGCAAGCTAATGGCCCTTCAGATCCATATGGACGTAAACGCATATCAACACGGAATACAAAACCATCTTCAGTAATTTCGTCAATCGCTGCAATCAGCTTTTTAGCCACACGAGTAAAGAACTCATGATTACTTAAAGCAGGCTTACCGAAAGATGCGCCGTTGGTTTCACCATCTTCTTCAAAAGCAAAAATAAGATCGATATCAGATGAAACATTTAATTCAAAACCGCCCAATTTACCCATACCAATCACAATTAATGATTGGGTCTGGCCGCTTTCACCTATAGGCTCGCCATATTGTTGAGCTAGCAAGGGGTGGATAAAACGCAGTGCAACATTGACTGTTACTTCAGCCAAATCACTCATCGCCTGCATCACTTCTTGCAAACCTGCCTTGCCATTTAAATCTCGAGTAATTACGCGCAACATCACCCGCTGCCTAAGTTTACGCAATGAACGCTTTAAACTGACTTCATCGTTAATCTCATGTGTTGATAAATATGCATGCATATCACTTACTAAATAAGGCTGTTCAATCTCTGACACCAACTCAGCTAACAAACGCTCATCACTCATCAACAATCGCTGAATAAATGGACTGCAAGCAATGGCGTGCTGGATAAATTCAGGATATTTTTCTTGGGTATTCATGCAATAAATTTCATTCAATAGGCAACTAAATTAGCTCACCCAATATTAAACCCTGTTACAAGGAAAACGCTATCCCAAAACACAAGATATCGGCATTTATCAGAACATATGCATTTCAAGTCAATCAAACGCATTTCGGGTAAAATATCATTTTATTAATCGCAAGCGTCTCATGTCATCCCTACCAGAAGAAATCACTCGTCGCCGTACCTTTGCAATTATTTCCCACCCTGATGCGGGTAAAACGACGCTTACTGAAAAACTATTATGGTTTGGTGGTGCAATTCAAGTTGCCGGTGAAGTACGTGGACGCAAAGCAGCACGTCACGCGACGTCTGACTGGATGGAACTCGAAAAACAACGTGGCATTTCTGTCACCTCATCTGTGATGCAGTTCCCTTACCGTGAGCACATGATTAATTTGCTAGACACACCAGGCCACGATGATTTCTCTGAAGATACTTACCGTACTTTAACGGCAGTCGATTCGGCAGTGATGGTCATCGACTCTGTTAATGGTGTTGAGGCGCAAACCATCAAGCTACTTAATGTCTGCCGTATGCGAGACACGCCTATTATCACCTTCATCAACAAACTAGACCGAGAAAGCCGCCCGCCTATCGAGCTACTGGATGAAATTGAATCAACACTTGGCATGGAATGCGCACCAATGACTTGGCCTATTGGTATGGGCAAAGGCTTTCGAGGCGTTTACCACCTCTATAACGATGTCGTTTCATTCTTTGACCCACGTGCCGAAAAAGGAACGTCCGAAGTCATTGAAGGATTAAACAATCCACGCCTAGATGAATTGCTAGGTTCACAAGCAGAAGAACTTCGCATTGATATTGAATTAGTCCGTGGCGCATCCAACGCATTCGACAAAGAACGCTATTTAAGTGGAAAACAAACGCCTGTGTTCTTTGGTTCGGCGATTAATAACTTTGGCGTGCAGTCTTTATTAGATGCTGTCGTTGAACTCTCTCCAGCACCACTTGCACGTAAAACAGCGTCTCGTGAAGTTGCACCGGATGAAACGAAATTTTCTGGTTTTGTGTTCAAGATTCAAGCCAATATGGATCCTAAACACCGCGACCGTATTGCTTTCTTACGTGTTTGCTCAGGCCGATTTGAACGTGGTATGAAAATCAAACAAGTCGCCACAGGCAAACAGATTTCGGTCAACAACGCGATTACCTTTATGGCGCAAGATCGCACTACAATGGACGAAGCATACTCTGGTGACATTATAGGTATTCCAAACCACGGTACCATTAAACTCGGCGACACTTTCACTGAAAATGAAAACTTTAAATTTATCGGCATCCCATCTTTTGCCCCCGAGTTTTTCCGCCGTGCACGTATTAAAAATCCAATGAAGATGAAGCAGTTGCAAATCGGACTGAAGCAGCTATCGGAAGAAGGCGCAGCACAATTATTCCGCCCACTGCTATCTAATGACTTAATTTTGGGTGCAGTCGGTATTTTGCAGTTTGACGTGGTGGCACACCGTCTAGAGCACGAATACGGTGTTGACATGATATTTGAGCCCTACGACTGCCATACCGCGCGTTGGCTAAAAGGCAGCGACACTGATCTAAAAGCAATCGCTGACAAATACGGGTTTAACGTGGGACTAGATAGCGCGGATGATTATGTTTATCTCGCACCGAATCGCGTGAATTTACAAATGGCGCAGGAACGTTACCCAGAAATTCAATTTTTAGAAACTCGCGAGATTGCCTAAGCCCGTCATCAAAATTGATTGTCCCTGCGGTAGCATTTCTCTGTATCAAGATTGCTGCGAGCCCTACCACCTAAGCTTAAGCGCACCGAATGCTGAAAAGCTAATGCGCTCACGCTACAGCGCTTACGTATTAGGTTTAGAAGATTATTTACTAAATACTTGGCATCCAAACACAAGGCCGCAACATCTCAACCTTGCCAACGACCCCACTCAATGGCTAAGGCTTGAAGTTAAGCGTTTTGAACCAAACGATGATCAAGCAATTGTCGAATTTATCGCAACGTACAAAGTGAATGGTAAAGCCGAAAAACTACATGAAACGAGTCAGTTTCGAAAAATTGCTGGTCGCTGGTTTTATATCGATGGGAAATTTGAAGAATAAGCTTGAATAACTAAGCAAACGCCTCACACAACATACTCAAAAAAGCACCTAAAACAGGCAAGACTTCTTCTTTTTCAAACGGTGCAGCATCATCAGTCCCTGCAATTACAAAAGCAATCACTGACTTATCTAAGTCTTCTCGGTAATTAGTCCAATGCTCTGCGTCAGCATTACCAATCAATTGAAATTTACGCATCCCAGACTCAACAATATCCGCCAACTCCTCAGGAGTAAGTTCTGCAAAAAGTGATTTTGCAATCACAATCGCATCTTGCTCTAAATCAGAAACGATATTTTCTGAGCCCAAGGGCAATACCAAATAGGCGTATACCATCATGGTAAATGCCTGATAAACACTTAACATATCAAAATTGTCATATCGCTCATCCGCTGGCAAGCGCCCTGCTTCTTTAATCGCACGGAAAGTGATATAGCAAGACAGGTAGGTTGCGGCTTCTACCGGTGGATAATCTTCCAAATTGCTACTTGGCAAGGCATCTTGATCATGACGCGATTCCGCCAAACAAAGTGCGTGTAATAAACTTAAGCTTTTTGAATATTCCGTTGTCATCTCAGTCTCTATCTCATCAATATTTATTGTATTACCGGCAAAGCTTCCAGCACTTCATGTAATTCCAACCATCGTAATTCAGCAGTTTCTAACAACTGTGTTAATTCAGCCTGGCGTTTGAGCAAGTTTTGCAATATGGATTTATCGCTTTGTGTATATAAATCAGCATCCGCTAGCTGATGATCAATTTGCGTTTTCTCTTGCTCCCATTTCGCCATATTCGCTTCTATCTGCTCAACTTCTTTGAGCAAAGGCCTGCGCTCAGCAATTCTTGCTTGGCGTTCAGCTTTAGTCTGCGCCCTGTCTACTTTATTGGCTGAAACAGGCGATATCACATCTAGCTCGAACTTTTGTTTATCAGCAATTTTTTGTTGGTTAAGCCAATCTTTATAATCATCTAAGTCACCATCAAAAACTTCTGCTCTCCCATCAGCCACCAACATAAATTTATCGCAAGTGGACCGTAACATCGCACGATCATGAGAAACAATCACTACACCGCCTTGGTATTCTTGCAAAGCAACCGTGAGTGCATGGCGCATTTCAAGATCCAAATGGTTGGTTGGCTCATCGAGTAAAAGTAAATTAGGACGAGTCCAAATCAGCAAAGCTAAAGCTAATCTTGATTTCTCACCTCCCGAGAAAGGACCACAGGGACTACTTGCCATATCCCCTTTAAAATCAAAACCACCCAAATAGTTTCTATGCTCTTGCTCACGGGTCTGCGGATCCAGCTTTTGCATATGCTGTAACGGCGATTCATCCAATCTTAATTGCTCAAGTTGATGCTGAGCAAAATAACCAATGCTTAAATCCTTGCCTTCTACGCGCTTACCAGATTTCATGGCAAGCTCACCGGCTAACAACTTAATTAAAGTCGACTTACCTGCGCCATTACGTCCCAACAAACCTAATCGCTCACCTGGGCGCAAAGCCAGTTCTATCTTACTTAAAATAGTTTTGTCGCCATAACCAACGCTTACATCATCAAGGACCAATAGCGGATCAGGCACATTTTGCATTTCTCTAAAACTAAAATCGAAAGGCGTATCAATATGCGCAGCTGAAATCATTTCCATACGCTCCAGCGCTTTAATACGACTTTGCGCTTGACGTGCTTTAGTCGCTTTAGCTCGGAAACGTTCGATGTAACTTTGCAAATGCGCAACATTGCGCTGTTGTCTTTCATACATAGATTGTTGTTGCGCTAAGCGTTCTGCACGCTGACGCTCAAAATCAGAGTAGCCACCTTTGTAAAGGGTTAAGCGTTGTTGTTCAATATGGGCAATATGATTAACAATCGCATCCAAAAAATCTCTATCATGAGAGATCAAAACTAGAGTTCCACGATAGTCTTTAAGCCAACTTTCCAACCAAATCACAGCATCTAAATCTAAATGATTTGTCGGCTCATCAAGTAAAAGCAAATCAGAACGACACATCAATGCACGCGCTAAATTCAATCTAACACGCCACCCACCAGAGAAATCTGAAACAGGACGATCTAAGTCAGCATTTTTAAAACCCAGACCATCAAGTAATTCAGCTGCTCTGGCTCTGGCTGAATAGCCGCCAATCTCACTAAACCGCGCATGAAGCTCGCCAATTTTTTCACCTTGATGATTTGCCTCAGCTTCCACCAAAGCTTTTTCAATAGCACGC
>JBEIDM010000047.1:0-8580 GCA_040383445.1 Candidatus Methylopumilus sp.
ATGCCAATTCCATGCTCGCCAGAGATCACGCCATCCAAGCGGCGCGCCAGTGCCATGATGCGACTCACCGCTTCGTGGGCGGTTTGTAACATCTCGTAATCATCGCTGTTGACGGGGATGTTGGTATGCACATTGCCGTCACCTGCATGCATATGCAAAGCAACGAACACGCGACCTTTAAGCACTTGCTGATGAATCTCATCGCAACGCTCAATAATTTTTTGATACTCTCGTCCTGCAAAAATAGATTGCAATGGCTTCTTAAGATCACGCTTCCAAGAAATACGCACTTGATGCTCTTGTACTGCTCTGAACACATTCTCTACGGCAAGGTTAGCGTATTCTTGACCCAAGCTTGAGACTGGCAAATCTAAACTTGCCAACACTTTCAGCCAATGCGCTTTCACGTCTTGCACTAGCTTTAATGCTTGCGCTTTTTTGCCGACCAACATCTCTTGATCAACTTGCGTGTCGTCATCTTCATTAAGTGGCAAATTACCAGCCAAGAAAGATTCGAGTGAATCAACTAATTTCAATTTATTGTTAATTGAAAGCTCAATATTGATACGCTCAATGCCATCTGAGTAATCACCCAAACGTGGCAACGGAATAACGACATCTTCATTGATCTTGAAAGCGTTCGTGTGTTTAGCAATCGCAGCTGTACGCGCACGATCTAACCAGAATTTTTTACGCGCTTCAGCAGAAACCGCAATAAACCCCTCTCCCCCACGAGCATTAGCAAGGCGCACAATATGAGATGCGGCTTCGCCCACTGCATTTTCATCATCACTTGCAATATCAGCAATCAGCACCATTTTTGGACGTTCGCTACGATTTGCCTTAGTCGCATAACCGACCGCTTTAATGTAACGTTCATCCATATGCTCTAAACCTGCAAGCAATGTAGATTCGGTGCCATCTAAATAATCTTTAATCTCGACAATGGCTGGCACAGCAAGTGCCACATGTCCGAAGAATTCCAAGCAAACAGTTCGCACATGCTTAGGCATACGATGCAAGATAAAAGTCGCTGAAGTGATCAGGCCATCACAGCCTTCTTTTTGAATCCCCGGCAAGCCTGATAAAAATTTATCGGTCACGTCTTTACCAAGGCCAACCTTACGGAAACTAGGGCCTGGTATTTCTAAAATTTCAGGTTCGCCAATCAGCGTTTTTCCATCAATGTCAAAACGGCTGATGCGGAATTTAGCAACATCAATATCATGGATTTTGCCAAGGTTATGATCTAAACGTTCAACTTCTAACCAGTTTGCATCTGGCGTCACCATACGCCATGACGCCAAGATATCTAAAGCCGTACCCCAAAGCACTGCTTTTTTGCCGCCTGCATTCATTGCAACATTACCGCCGATACAACATGCATCTGCAGAAGTTGGATCACAAGCAAACTCAAGGCCAGCTTCACTTGCTGCCTCCATCGCACGTCGGGTGACTACCCCAGCGCCACAATGGAGTGTTGGTACTTGTTGAGCAACGCCGGGTAAAGTGCGCATTTCAACACGACTAATCGTATCTAATTTTTCAGTATTAATGACTGCAGAAAGTTTTGTCAGTGGAATTGCACCACCTGTGTAGCCAGTACCACCTCCACGAGGAATGATGGTTAAGCCTAATTCAATACAAGCTTTAACAAGCGCAGCAATCTCAATTTCCGTGTCAGGATTAATCACCACAAATGGATATTCAACGCGCCAATCGGTAGCATCGGTCACATGAGAAACACGTGCCAAACCATCAAACTGAATATTGTCTTTACGGGTAATCTTGCCAAGCTTAGCCATGGCCTTCTTACGCAAAATTTCCGTCTGTTTAAATTCTTCTTCAAAAGCATCAACTGCCTGACGGGCAGCTGCAATCAACTTTAATACTAGAGGGTTATCTTGCGAGCGCTCTTGAATTGCATGGATACGATGATTCAGTGCTGTGATCAGCTCTTGCCTACGCTTTTTATTGGCAAGCAAATCATCTTGTAGATATGGATTACGCGTAACCACCCACAAATCGCCCAGCACTTCAAATAACATACGTGCGGAACGGCCTGTTTTTCGCTCTCCGCGCAGCTCGTTCAATACATTCCAAATATCCTCCCCTAAAAATCGAATAACGATTTCACGGTCCGAGAATGAGGTGTAGTTATATGGGATTTCGCGTAAGCGGCTAGCCATGAGTGTTCACGTCAAATTAAAGATGCAATTATATCATGCAGACAAGCTGCAATTAAACGGGTGCTTGATTGTGGGTATATATCAGCATTAACACTAATGACATTCTGAGTAAAAAACCGCACAATGGCCGAATATGAGTCACATTAATATGATTTTCTGCAAAGCAAAAATATGAAAGCTTTTCTTAACTCCCCGATTAAAATTTTATTACCTCTCGTAATTATTGGCTTAGTGATTGGCTTGGCGCTTAATCTCAAGCAAAAGCCACCAGCCCCAAATGTTGTATTAAATACAATAGACGGCAAACAATTCTCAATGCAATCTTTGCAAGGAAAAATGGTTTTAGTGAATTTTTGGGCAACCGATTGCCCGGGCTGTATTGAAGAAATGCCTGCACTCATTGAAACGTACAAAACATATCGTGATAAAAATTTTGAGTTAGTTGCCGTTGCAATGCCCCACGACACACTTAGCCAAGTGATCAACTACTCAAAATTAAATGCTTTACCCTTCCCCGTCATTCACGATGCATCGGGCACTATCGCAGAACAATTTAATGATGTTCGTTTAACACCAACAGCCTTTATTATCGACAAAAAAGGTCACATTATCGGCAAATCAATTGGAACCTTAAATTTTGCAACATTGCATCAATTACTAGATGCTAATCAATAAAAGAGAATAAATAATGGAAATGATCAAAGCCTGGCATATTATCTTTATGGTAACTTGGTTCGCCGCACTATTTTACCTCCCAAGACTGTTTGTTTATCACGCGATGTCAGATGACAAAATCAGCCAGGAGCGATTCAAAGTCATGGAGCGCAAACTGTTTTACGGCATCATGACGCCAGGTGGCATTATTACGATTGCATTAGGCCTGTGGCTTTGGCTAGGTTACGGCTTTAGCGGAGGATGGCTGCACGCAAAAGTCACCTTGGTCGGTGCCTTAGTGATTTATCACATCTACTGCGGAAAACTACTCTTAGACTTTAAGCATGATCGCAATAAACACAGCCACGTGTTTTACCGCTGGTTTAATGAAGCTCCTGTATTTGCACTCATCGGCATTATCATTTTGGTCGAACTTAAACCATTCTAATTAGCACCGGCTATGAACATCCTCAACTCAGAATGGCTCATCAATATGCTGAAGAAATCTGGCAACAGGCCAGAAGCTCGCATCTTGAATGCCTTTGACATTCTGTCTGACTGGATATCAGCGCCATCGATCGCACAGAACCTTGAATCTAGCCAATTTGAGAGTTCGCTTCCAGATAAGCTTCTTGAATACATTTCGAATGAAGCAAAAACAGCCGATATGGAAACGCCAGAATTGCTAGCCCAGCAAGTCGTATTCTTAATCCTAAGTGGCTTACGTGATGAAATACATAAACCGAACAGCATGGCGCTGCATCATGCTAAGCAAGCAGCTCAAGCGCTAATGACCGTTCAATCCACAAGTGAGAAATACAAACGTCCGGCTGCTTACATTGCACTAGGGATATTTGTTGGTATTACAGGGATTGCGGGGCTCATTGCGCTTGAGAATAAAACCACAATGAACGTAATTGAAAATATACAAGCAAATTCAAGCGAAGCTACAACGATTCAAGAAGAAGCCCCAGTCAATCCAAAAGCAACAGCCGACCTTTACGCATCCTACGAAACAATGCGAGGTGGAGACTGCCAATATATCGAAGCATTACAGATTCCAGATGCCGACAAAAAAGTCTATCTAGAAAACGTTGTAGGTGGAGAGGTGCCGACGAATGCACATGATCAGATGATTGCTAAAAAGTACTTACAAAAGATTCGCTGTAATTACACTCCCATGCTCATGAAAAACTCCACGAATTAGCTTATACAACTTGGTATAAATTAATACCATTAAAATGGTAGGCTTATTAAAGCTTCTTATTAATTTAATTCACTTATTTTCCAAGCAGCAATATTTTTAAAAAAAATAAATGACAGAGTTGTCCATATAGCTCCACCGCTTTTTTAATGTTAAAGTGGTGTTTATGTCAGCCTTGCGTGAAAAAATTCTAACTGTCGCGACCGATTTATTTCAGACGCGCGGCATTAATTCGACTGGTGTTGACACCATTGTTGCTGTTGCTGGCACCACCAAAATGACCTTGTATAAATATTTCAAATCCAAAGAATTATTAATTCTGGAGGTATTGGAGCAAGGTCATCAAGAATTTCAATCTTGGCTCAATACAAAATTAAATCAATCCAGCAAAAAACCAGCTGATAAGTTACAAAAGCTTTTTGATTTTGTTGAAGAGTGGGTCACGTCACCAGATTTCCGCGGCATGGCTTTTATGAAGGCATCTGCAGAATTTCCAAACGAAGAAAATATTATCCATAAACTTTCAGCTGAGCATGCTAAAGAGTTCAGGAATTACATTGCAGAGCTTGCTTCACAAGCTGGCGTAATCGAAGTAGAAGCGCTTGCACTTCAGTTATCAATGTTGATTGAAGGCGCAATTCAAGCTGAGCAAATGAAACGCGGCTCAGGTGCAATTAAGTATGCTAAAAAAGCAGCTAAGGTGCTCATCGACGCCGCACCAAAAAACCTTAATGGAACACACTGATTTCCAATCTATTACTTGCTCATGGCGATACCTAGGCTGATAATACAGCTTTTAAAATAACAAAGTTCATTCATGCAAATCCTGATCTGTGGCTCCATGGCCTTTGACACCATCATGGTGTTTCCTGATAAATTTAAACATCACATTCTTCCTGAGAAAACACACATGCTTAATGTGGCGTTTTTAGTGCCAGAAATGCGCAAAGAGTTTGGTGGAACAGCTGGCAATATTGCTTACAACCTAAATTTATTGGAAGACAAGCCTGTCATTATGGCAACCGTCGGCGATGACTTTGGCCCTTACGATACATGGCTGGCCCATAACAAAATCAGCACCTCTCATATCAAGAAAATACAAGGGAGCTTTACCGCTCAAGCCTTCATCACAACCGACATGGATGACAACCAAATCACTGCGTTTCATCCAGGTGCAATGAATGAGTCTTATCAGAACAGTGTTAATGATGCCAAAGGCGCGACACTTGCCATCATTGCTCCAGATGGACGTGATGGTATGTTCAAGCATGCAAAAGAATGTTTTGATGCAGGCATTCCTTTCTTATTTGACCCAGGCCAAGGCCTGCCGATGTTTAATGGTGAGGAATTGCTACAGTTCATAGCGATGGCTGATTACATGGCAGTCAATGATTATGAAGCGCAAATGCTACAAGAAAAAACCGGCTTAACTTTGGAAGTACTCGCAACTAAAGTTAAAGCGCTGATTGTGACTTTAGGTGGTGATGGCTCACATATTTATGCAGACGGTCAACGCCATGAAATTCCGTGCGTTAAAGCTTTTGAGTTGGTAGATCCAACTGGATGTGGCGATGCTTACCGCGCTGGATTGCTTTACGGCATTTCACGCGGCTGGGATTGGCCAACTTGTGGAAGACTAGCTTCCGTTATGGGCTCAATAAAAATAAGTAGTAGAGGCGGACAAAATCACAAGCCAAGCAAAGCCGAGATTGAACAAATTTATAGCCAAGCTTTGGTTGATGAAACAATGGCCAATCAATCATTAGATATTTAACCCAAGAGGAATTTATCATGAGATTCACAAAATTAATTTTAGTCACTGCAATGGCAGCGACACTTGGTGCATGTGCCACCTCTAATTCAGGTGACGTTTATTCAAGAGAAGATGCACGCAAAGTTCAAACTGTTCGCATGGGCGTCGTCGAAGGCATCAGACAAGTAAAACTAGAAGGTACTAAATCACCAGTAGGCACAATTGCAGGTGCTGCAGTTGGTGGTATTGCTGGAAGTGCCGTAGGTGGAAATGATAAGGTTTCAGCAATTGCTGCCGTGATTGGTGCTGTTGCAGGTGCTGTCGCAGGCGCGGCAATCGAAGAAGGCGTTACTAGAGCAGATGGCATTGAAATCACAGTAAAACTTGATAACGGTACATTGATCGCAATTGTTCAAGAAGCAACAGACAAATTCACCCCAGGTGAACGTGTACGCTTGATTGAAAGTAACGGCAATACACGCGTTAGTCACTAAACAACTTTAATGTTGAAGGCCTCTCACCCGATAGTCCGAACCTATCGCATCTCACGTATTGTGATGCATATTCTGTACGGGCTATCAGTGGGTATGTTGATATTAAAACGCCTCAATCAACATCAGCGCCATGTAATCATAAAGCGCTGGTCAGAAAAACTACTCAACATCCTCAACGTCAAGCTGACCGTTGAGGGCTCCCCCCCCAATCAAAAACTAAGCAATGCAATATTTGTTGGCAATCACATTTCCTGGCTGGATATATATGCCTTAAATAGCGTCCATCCAGTTCGATTTATTGCAAAATCAGAAGTTGGTCGTTGGCCTATATTGGGCTGGCTGGCGAGACAAGCCAATACAATGTTTATTGAACGCGCACAAAAGAAAGATGCGCAGAGAGTTACGATTCAAGCGACAGAAAGTCTTAGTAAGGGAGATTGCTTATGTTATTTCCCCGAAGGGACAACTAGTGATGGCACTGAGTTATTGCCTTTTAAATCCAGCCTCATGCAAGCATCTATCAACGCCAATGCCGAAGTTTGGCCGCTCGCAATTCATTACCCTAACCAAGATGGCAGTCCAAATGTTCGCATGGCTTTTGTTGGAGAAACAACCTTCATAGAGTCAATCTGGCAGATCATCTCTTTACATCAGTCAGAAGTTAAACTGTATTTTTTACCAAACATTAACCCTAATGGATACGAACGCAGAGAATTAACACAACACATTAAAAGCGCCATTGCAGCGCATCTTAAATTTAATCTTTAATATGTAAAATCAAGCTTCAGTGGGGCATCATCAGGATGACATGGCACCTGAAAAATTTGCCTATCTTCCAATCGCATCGCACTTAAATGACCGCCCCACAAGCAACCAGTATCTAAAGAATAAACATTATTCTTATGTTGCAAACCCAGTGCTGACCAATGCCCAAAGACAATTGGGGTGTTCACTGAAGCTCGCTGAGTTAAATCGAACCAGGGCTGATAACCATTTGGAATGTTTTCAAGCTCACCTTTAAACTTAAATTCCATTTCGCCCTCGGTAGAACAAATGCGCAAACGCGTCATGGCATTTGTAATCACTCGCAAGCGATCCCAACCAGTTAAACCATCATCCCAACGCTTAGGATCGTTGCCATACATATGCTGTAAAAATTCACGATAATTAGGTGCTTGTAAAGCCACATTCACTTCAGGCTTTATTCAGGTTCAGTGGTTCCAAACATCGGTTAAAAAGTCAGTTTAGAAGAGTCGTGATGACGTCACTGGTTTCATGCAGAGATCTCGATCTGATAGAGTCAAAACTTATCTTCGGTTCAACTTTGATTTTTGAACTTTGTGTTTCCGCTCTACCTTCCTCAGACGATCTTTGATGGCAGAGAAAGAGATAAGACAGTTTCAATGAGAGAGAGAGAGAGGAAGAGAGAGAGAGACAGAGAGAGAGAGAGTACATGATATAGGGAGTGAATTAGAGTCTGTGTGTCAGAGAGACAATGAGAGAGTGTGTAAGAGAGACCGACTGAGAGTGTACGTAAAAAAGAGAGAGTGTGTGTGTGAAAGAGAAAGAGAGAGGAGAGGGAGAGCGTGAGAGTGAAAAGATAGCGTCAACATTATTCACTGCCAGAGACGCGAGAGATAGAGATAGTTCCTGTTGCACTTTTGCGACATGAGGTGACTTGAAGCTAAACGAACCTTTGAGGCAAACTTATAAAAACAGGATACTTGCAAAAATGACCAGATGTTAATGGTTTACAATTAGAGACTACTAAAAGGTTCAGGTAGAAATTCCTACCTTGAAACATAGGATCAACTTTTTTTCGATACTTGAACATAGTCAACCATGTTACCCTTCTACACTACCAAGCTAAGTCACAAATACAAATGTGAGTCTGTCCAATCTCCTTTTCCACTTTAGGACCAAATGTAAAGAGCTCTAGTGGACATTGGCTTGTTTAAGAAGGTTTGTCTGCTGACTCGTTTTGTCTTGGAAGTTGTTGTTCTTGTTGTTGTTGCAGTTGTTGTATTTGTTGCAGTGTTTAGCATGCTCACCTATTGGTCAAGAGGTCGTGGGTTCATTTCCTGTTCGGAGCCAGCACATTCAGTTATAGTAGAGCTTAATGAAGAAAAAGGTACTCAGCTGAACTGTCGGGGGGCATTGGAGAGCATTAGTATAGTGACCAAAAATTAGTAATCAAAGTATCATTGTTCCTCGTGGATTTATAAGCTAAACTTAAGCTCCTCAGCTCCCGAATCTTTCTTGACCTAAGAGCTTCACTTAGACCTG
>JBEIDM010000048.1:0-7873 GCA_040383445.1 Candidatus Methylopumilus sp.
AGTGAGCTCAGCACGCTCCGCAGAATCCTCGCGCAAAATTGGATTAGTATTATTGATATGAATCAAAACTTTGCGAGATGCATCAAATTCATCAAGTTTTTCAATCATCCCACCTTCGCCTGATTGTGGATTATGACCAATGCTACGCGCTGTTTTAGTCATCAAACCCATATCAATCATTTCTGTATTCGTCCAGAAAGTGCCATCAACCATAATGCAATCAGCTTGATTCATAAGCTCTGGCAAATGCGGTTCAATTTCTGCAAGGCCTGGTGAATACCAGCATTTTTTACCGGTGCTAATTTCTTCGATTAATACACCGATGGTGTCGCCAGGGTGCGGGTCATTACGATGAGGCGAATAAGGAGGTGCCGCACTCTTCAATGCAACTGCTGTAAAGCGAAGATTGTTGGCACCCTTAACTTCAAAAGTTGTTTTACCGTCTGTAGCAACTTCATGATGATTGATGCCACAATAATGACCAAGGATATTTAATAACGGGTTACCAGTCGTTAAATCTTGATAAACCATATCAGTACAGTAGATTTCACGCTTCACTTGACCTTCACGCAACATTAACAAACCTGTCGTGTGGTCAATCTGCGCATCAATTAAGACAATTCCAACAATACCGCTATCACGAATTGCACGGCCAGGCTGAAGGGGGCCAAAAGATTGAATTTGTTGAAGTACATCTGGAGAAGCATTAAATAACACCCAATTAACACCGTCACCACTTACACAAATTGAAGATTGTGTACGTTTAGTTGCCTTGATAGTACCTTTACGCAGTCCATCGCAATTATGACAATTACAATTCCACTGTGGAAAACCACCACCTGCAGCAGCGCCTAAAACATGAATGTGCATATATTTCTCTTTAATTATTTAAAAATGATTGCTTCAATGTAAAACTGGGCTACCTGAGTAGCCCAGTTATTGTAGTCTTAAAAACTACATGTACTGTATAACAATCTTAGCGATTGCAAACGTACATTGTTACTTCAAAACCGAAACGCATTTCAGTAGCAGCTGGTTTAGTCCACATAATGTTTCTCCTAGTTATAAGTTTAAAAAAATACGTGCTCGCCTGTTTTCACCTGCATGCAACGTGATATGAATCATGCGCTACAGGTGAGTCTATCAACAGCGTAAAAACACGGAAACTACGCTAATGATTTTCATGACAGAAGATATTAAATTGCGATAAATAACCAATACGCGGAGAATAAAGGACGTCAGTAAAGCCGTCTTAAAGCTTATCTTACTTTGAAAGTGCTAACTTAAGCGCTGCTAAGAATTTAGCGTTTTCAGAAAATAGACCAATTGAAACGCGGAGGTATTCAGGCATTTCGTAGTTGGCAATTGGACGAACAATAATGCCCTGCGCCAATAAGCGTTGATTAACCGCTGCTGCATCAGCAACTTTAAAGCTCACAAAGTTAGCAAAAGATGGAATATAGTCTAAGCTCAACTCTTTCAAGCCTTGGGTGATTTGCACCATACCTGCATTATTAAGTGCGCGTGTACGCTCAACAAACTCTTCATCGGCAAGCGAGGCAACTGCTGCTGCTTGCGCAATACTATTCACATTAAATGGCTGACGTACACGGTTCATTAAATCTGCAATAGAAGCGGAAGTTAAACCAAAACCAACCCGCAAGCCCGCCAAACCATAAGCTTTTGAGAAGGTACGCGAAATAATTAGGTTGTCGAATTCAGACAACCAAGCAATAGATTCGGCTTTATCCGCATCACTCAAATACTCATCGTAAGCTTCATCTAACACCACTAAAGTGTGTTGAGGAACCCTAGCAATAAATGCTTTTAACTCAGCTTTACCTAATAAAGTACCTGTTGGGTTATTCGGATTTGCCACAAACACTACTCGAGTTTTTGGAGTGATCGCAGCAGACATTGCGTTTAAGTCGTGGCCAAAATCTTTAGCTGGAACAACAACCCCTTTAGCTCCAACCGCTTGTGTAACTAAGCTATATACAGCGAATGCATGCTGAGAATAAACAACCTCATCCGTAGGCGCTAAAAATGCACGTGCAGCTAGCTCTAAAATATCATTAGAACCGTTACCAAATACTAGTTGTTCAGGCGCTACTTTAAACTTTTCTGAAACAGCTTGCCGAAGCTCAACGCTATTACCATCTGGGTAACGGGCGATGTCATCCACTGCATCCATCATCGCCATATGCGCATTAGGACTCACACCTAAAGGATTTTCATTAGAAGCCAATTTAACGATTTGAGTTGGGTCTAATCCCATTTCTCGAGCTAAATCACTAATTGGTTTGCCGCCAACATAAGGGGCAATAGAGCGAATATATGATGGTGCTAATTTTGCAATTTCAGACACGGTTTAAACCTTAAATAACGGCAACTGGGTAAGAACCCAAAACTTTGACGAATGAAGCACGCTGCTCAATTTCAGCAATGGCATTTTGCAATCCAGCATCTTGGTGATGCCCTTCAACATCTACAAAAAACACATATTCCCATAAGCCCATTTTGGCGGGACGTGATTCTAATTTCGTCATACTCACTTTATTCTTAGATAAAGGCTCAAGCATGGACACCATCGCACCAGGAACGTTCTTAGTCGCAATCACTAGTGAGGTTTTATCTTTTCCTGATGCTGCAACGTCATGATCTGCCAAGACCAGGAATCGAGTTGTATTTTTAGGATCATCTTCAATGTTGTTCGCTAAATCTTGCAAACTAAATAGCTCGGCAGCACGTAAGCTTGCAATCGCTGCTGCGCCAGGCTCAGAAGCACATAAACGCGCTGCCTCCGCGTTGCTAGCAACGGCTTGACGCTCTGCATTAGGTAGATAACGATTGAGCCATTCATGACACTGCGCTAAGGATTGAGCATGCGAATAAACTTTATGCACCGCATTTAAATCTGATGCTTTACTTAAAAGATTATGATGCACAGGCAACTCAATTTCACCGCAAATATTGAGACGTGTTTCCATCAACAAATCTAAAGTACGGCCAATTGCACCTTCTGTTGAATTCTCTACTGGCACTACACCATAGTTGGCTTTGCCAGACTCCACCATGCGGAATACTTCATCAATTGAAGCGCATTGCATAGGTGAACTTAAACCACCGAATTGTTTGTTTGCCGCTTCTTCACTGAATGTGCCCAAAGGCCCCAAGAAAGCAACCGTAAGCGCTCTTTCCAAAGCGCGGCAATTTGACATCACACTTCTGAAAATCGCTGTAACTGCCTCACCTGGTAATGGACCTGTATTTAGGTCGAGTAATCGGCGTAGCACCTGAGCTTCACGTTCTGGACGATAGATAGGGCCTTCACCCTTTAACTCACCAATCTGACGTGCGTGACTTGCACGCTCATTCACAAGCTTTAAAAGCTGTTCATCAATCGCATCAATTTGGTCACGATGTTGTTTAAGAATATCCGTCATATCAAGGTCCGATTTTTACAAGTCGAATTAAGAGTTTGCTTGCTCAAACTGTTTCATAAATGAGATCAAGACTTGCACACCTTCTATAGGCATTGCGTTATATAAAGAAGCTCTCATACCCCCTACTAACTTATGCCCTTTTAATTGCAATAAGCCATTTTGTTGCGCTTGCTTAAGAAAAGCCTCGTCCAAAGATGTATCTTTAAGTGTGAATGGAATATTCATACGTGAACGATTTTCAACAGCAATCGGCGAATGATAAAAATCAGAAGCATCTAAATAGTCATAAAGAAGCGCTGATTTAGCAATATTAATTTTCTCCATGGCAGCCAAGCCACCTTTGGCTTTAAGCCACTTAAACACCAGGCCCGCCATATAAATACCGTAAGTTGCTGGCGTGTTATACATCGAGTCATTATCCGCATGCACTTTGTAATCGAACATGGTTGGCGTGCCAGCAATCGTTGTTCCGATTAAATCATCACGTACTATGACAATCGTTAATCCAGCAGGACCAATATTTTTCTGAGCACCCGCATAAATAATGCCGTATTGGCTGACATCAACTGGACGTGAAAGAATGTGCGAAGACATGTCACACACTAAAGGCACATCACCAGTTTTTGGCGTCCAAAACATTTCAACGCCACCAATTGTCTCGTTTGATGTGAAGTGCACATAAGCTGCGTCTTTATTCAGCTTCCAAGTATTTTGCTCAGGTGCATAGGTATAGTTTTTATCTTTACTTGATGCAACGATGTTCACTTCACAATAACGAGCCGCTTCATCAATCGCTTTTTTAGACCAAATACCAGTATCCAAATAATCAGCGCTTGTTTTGCCACGAAGCAAATTCATTGGAACCATAGAAAATTGAGAATGGGCGCCACCTTGCAAGAACAATACTTTGTAATTGCTTGGGATGTTCATTAGCTCACGCAAGTCAGCTTCTGCTTCGGCAGCAATACTCATGAACTCTTTACCGCGATGACTCATTTCCATCACGGACATGCCTGAGTCATGCCAATCCATCATCTCATCACGTGCTTGCGCTAATACTTCCTTAGGAAGCACTGCGGGACCTGCTGAAAAATTAAAAATTTGCGTCATGAATTACTCTGCAGCGACTTCTTCGCCTTCGTCTGCATCATCATCGGTCTCAACGACTTTTTCTAGGCCAGATAATTTTTCACCTTCACCAAGATTAATAAGCGTCACACCTTGTGTTGCACGACCTAATTCACGAATCTCTTTCACACGTGTACGGATCAAAACGCCACCAGTCGTAATCAACATAATTTCATCTTCATCATTCACTAGACGTGCTGCAACCACCTTGCCGTTACGATCACTAATTGCAATGGCTTTAACGCCTTGAGTGCCACGTCCAGAGTGACGGAAGTCAGCTAGAACAGTACGTTTACCGTAACCATTTTCAGTCGCAACCAATACTGTTTGCTGATCATTCTCAGCAACTAACAATGACAATACTTGCTGACCCGCAGCAATCTTCATACCGCGAACACCACGCGTATTACGGCCTGTTCCACGCACATCTTCTTCATCAAACCAAACGGCTTTACCACCATCAGAGACCAAGACGATATCTTGCGCACCATTGGTCACTTCAGCACCAATTAAGTAATCGCCGTCATCTAGGTTAATCGCAATAATCCCTGATTTACGTGGATTAGAGAAATCAATCAATGGTGTTTTCTTCACAGTACCTAATGCGGTAGCCATGAAGATATAATGATTTTCGTCAAACTCTTTCACTGGCAAGATGGCATTAATTTTTTCGCCTTCTTTGAGCGGGAACAAGTTGATAATTGGTTTACCGCGACTTGCACGACCACCTTGAGGCACTTCATAAACTTTCAACCAATAGACTTGACCTAAGCTAGAGAAGCACAAGATGTAATCATGCGTATTAGCAACAAACATCTTATCGATAAAGTCATCCTCTTTCGTTGCAGCAGCTTGTTTACCACGGCCACCACGACGTTGTGAGCGATACTCTTCTAAAGGTTGAGATTTAATATATCCAGTGTGAGACAAGGTAACCACAACGTCTTGCGGAGTAATTAAATCTTCAAGTGATAAATCTTGTGCGTTATGCACGATTTCACTGCGACGTTTATCAGCAAACTGCTGACGAATCGCAGCCAACTCATCAATAATCATTTGAGTCACACGACCAGGTGTTGCCAAAATATCAAGCAAATCAGCGATAAGATCCATCACCTCTTTGTATTCATTTACAATCTTGTCTTGCTCAAGGCCAGTCAAGCG
The DNA here is from genome assembly GCA_040383445.1 of Candidatus Methylopumilus sp. Classification (GTDB taxonomy): domain Bacteria; phylum Pseudomonadota; class Gammaproteobacteria; order Burkholderiales; family Methylophilaceae; genus Methylopumilus_A. Next base: position 5,739 of record JBEIDM010000048.1, read on the forward strand.
TTGTAAACGCATTTGTAGAATTTCTTGTGCTTGCACTTCTGATAAACGGTAACCGTTTGGTGTTAAGCCAAAGTCCACTGACAAACCATCTGGACGTGAAGCTTCCATCGCAGCGCGCTTGAGCATTTCCTCAACTACAGGCGATTTCCAGAGTTTCTCCATCAACGCTTTTTTCGCTTCTGGTGGTGTTGGTGCCGCTTTAATGATGGCAATCATGTCATCGACGTTAGCTAAAGCCACAGCCAAACCTTCTAAGACATGCCCACGTTCACGAGCTTTACGAAGCTCGAATACGGTACGGCGGTTAATCACTTCACGACGATGGCGTAAAAACGCTTCCAACATTTGCTTGAGGTTAAGTAAACGTGGCTGACCATCTAACAAGGCCACCATGTTCATACCAAAAGTATCTTGCAATTGGGTTTGTTTGTATAAGTTGTTCAATACAACTTCAGGCACTTCACCACGCTTAAGCTCAATCACCACACGCATGCCTGATTTATCAGACTCATCGCGCAGATCAGAAATACCTTCGATTTTCTTCTCGTTAACTAACTCAGCGATTTTTTCAACGAAAGTCTTTTTATTGACTTGGTATGGAAGCTCATCAACGATAAGCGCTTGGCGACCACCACGTTCCAAATCTTCCACATGGGTGCGACCGCGCATCACTACGCGACCACGCCCTGTACGGTAACCCTCTTTAACACCAACAGTACCGTAAATAATCCCAGCTGTTGGGAAGTCAGGCGCAGGCACAATATCAATCAGCTCATCGATCGTCATGTCAGGGTTTTGCAATAAAGCCAAACATGCATCTAGCACTTCATTTAAATTATGTGGCGGAATATTCGTCGCCATCCCCACAGCAATACCTGAACTACCATTAATCAGTAAGTTAGGAATACGCGCAGGCATGATCAACGGCTCATGCTCTGAGCCATCATAGTTAGGGCCAAAGTCCACTGTTTCTTTATCGATATCCGCTAACAATTCATGTGCAATACGTGCCATACGAATTTCCGTATAACGCATCGCTGCCGCATTATCACCGTCCACAGAACCAAAGTTACCTTGACCATCCACCAACATATAACGCAAAGAAAAGTCCTGCGCCATACGAACAATCGTGTCATAAACAGCCGTGTCACCATGAGGATGGTATTTACCGATAACGTCACCGACAATACGAGCAGATTTCTTGTATGGCTTATTCCAATCGTTAGACAGCTCATGCATCGCGAATAAAACGCGTCTATGCACTGGTTTCAGACCGTCACGGACATCCGGTAACGCACGACCAACAATCACACTCATTGCGTAATCGAGGTAGGAACGACGCATCTCATCTTCAAGACTAATCGGGAGGGTTTCTTTTGCGAATTGATCCATAGTGTTCTATTGGCTTAAACGTGGAATAAAGACGTGATTTTAACATGATTAAGCACCACAAATCACATGGTTTTTAAGCATATTAAAATGGCTTCAAATCAAGGATTTGCAGCCGAATTGATTGTATCAATATAATGAACTAATGAAGGAGATTGATAGCAAGCAAACAGGCAACCGTCAAATCTGCTGAAGTGCCCGGATTAATCCCGCGTTTTTTGAGGTCAGCATCCCAGTCCAGAAGACTGGCTTGATAAAGCTTGGGATTTTCTTGCGCAGTGAAATGTTGATAGTGATTTTTTGCTTCCAACTGAATGGCTTGAGCCATTGTATTACCATGCTTACGAGCGATATGACTATCTTCAAATTCAGATAAAAAATGAAGATGAACAGCCGTGACTGCCCAAGCTTCCCGTTCCCATAACCCAAGATAAGTTTTATAGAGCGCCATGGCATTAAAAACTGCTTGATAGCAATCACTATATTGCTGAGCAATTAAATCGCGATCTGCAGCAGCCTGCATACCTTCTAGCAAGCTTACTTGCGGGGCATCTTGCACATCATGCTCGGCAGCAGCACCCAAGCCCGCTGGATTAGTCAGCGTAATCGCTTGATAAGCTTGAATTGCATCTTGAACTGTTAAACCTTTCAATACAGTTTGCAGACCTTCTCGACAAAAGCCCTGGTCAGAATAAGACGCATGAATCATGGGCGCAGCCAACAACACAATACCCAAGTTTGTGTTA
>JBEIDM010000049.1:0-7585 GCA_040383445.1 Candidatus Methylopumilus sp.
ACATAAGCAAGCAATTAACGATATAATTCGCAACGTGGAAAACGTCAACCTTACTGGACACTTTCTCATTGCAATGCCCGCAATGACAGACCCACATTTTGTAAAGTCTGTTACTTACATATGCGAACACAACGATACTGGTGCCATGGGCATCGTCATCAATAGGCCTATTGAACTCAATCTCGAAGCGCTCTTTGCGCAACTTAATTTAGATATTTCAGAACAAAAAATTGCCAGTCAGGCTGCGCAATTCGGTGGACCAGTGCAGATAGAGCGCGGCTTCATTTTGCATCAACCCGCAGGGAGCTGGGACTCAACTATTGCAATTCATGGCGATACCGCACTCACTATTTCCAAAGACATTTTAGAAGCGGTCGCCAACGGAACGGGACCGGAGAAATTCTTAGTTGCTCTAGGTTTTGCCGGATGGTCAGCAGGGCAACTCGAGGAAGAAATGAGCAAGAATGCTTGGCTAACGGTAGAAGCAACCTACGATATTATTTTCGACATTCCTAATAAAGAAAAATTAAGCGCCGCAATGAATTTACTTGGTGTCGACTATGCAAGCCTGTCTGAGGTAGCTGGGCATGCATAACTCAACAACCTTAAAAGCTATCAATAACGACAAAACCATCCAGCTTTCTTTCGAAGGCACAGTATTAGGGTTTGATTTTGGTTTAAAACGAATCGGCGTTGCTTCTGGCGAACACATGCTAGGCATCGCACACCCACTCACAACGCTTAATGTTGAATCCAACGAAGATCGATTTAAACTAATCGGGGGATTAATAAAAGAGTGGAACCCAAGCACGTTAGTTGTTGGGCTTCCTTTAAGCTTAGATGGCGAAGAACATGAAGTAACGGCCTTATGTCAAAAATTTGCACGCCGAATGGATGGTCGTTTTGGCTTACCTATCGTTATGATAGATGAACGCCTAAGCTCAGCTGAAGCGAGCCAATCACTGAAAGAGATCGGAATTGCTGGCCGCAAACAAAAACCAATGTTAGATCAAATTGCAGCACAACTCATATTACAATCTTACTTTGACACTATGACGCATGAGACGAACACCTCTTCAAAATGAACAATCTACCTGACGCAGAAGTTTTATTCGAACAGCTGGCCGAAAAAATAAAGCCTCTCATTAAATCTGAGACGGCGCTTGTTGGTATTCATAGTGGTGGGGCCTGGTTGTTGGAAAGACTCCTACCTTTAATAAGTCCGGCTGGTAAGCAATTGGCAAATGGGATTTTAGATGTTTCATTTTATCGTGATGATTACAGCCAAAGAGGGCTTCACACGGAGACTAGACCCTCACAAATTCCATTCGAAGTTGAAGGTCGCCATATTATTCTGATCGACGATGTCTTTTACACGGGGCGTACGATTAGAGCAGCAATGAATGAACTATTCGATTACGGCCGCCCAGCTAGTATTAGCTTGGCAGTTTTGGTGAATCGTGGTGGTCGTGAATTACCCATTACTCCTCAAATTAGCGCTTATGAAACGACTTTAACGCCAGCCCAGAACTTGCAATTGCTACGCCATGCAGATGGACATTTTTACCTGACATTGGAAGAGAATTCTTAATGCAAAACCCTCAACTAACTAATGACGGCAAACTCAAGCATCTACTGTCTATTGAAGGCTTACCTAAAGCCATCATCAAACAAATTTTAGACACGGCTGAATCTTTTGTGGGCGTCGCTGAGAGAGAAGTCAAAAAAGTACCATTACTTAGAGGTAAGACTGTCTGTAACTTATTTTTCGAGAATAGCACTCGCACTCGAACCACTTTTGAGATTGCTGCGAAACGCTTATCAGCTGACGTCATTTCACTTAACGTAAGCACATCATCTCAATCAAAAGGTGAAACCATTCTCGACACCATTGACAACTTAACTGCAATGCAAGCAGATATGTTCGTGGTACGTCACGCGCAATCAGGTGCAGCACATATGATTGCAAAACACGTAGCACCTCACATTCATGTGATTAATGCTGGAGATGGTCGTCACGCTCACCCAACCCAAGGATTATTAGACGCATTTACAATACGTCGTTATAAACCTGAAATGCACAACCTACGTGTTGCCATAGTCGGTGATATATTGCACTCACGTGTTGCGCGCTCAGAAATACACGCCCTCACCTCTTTGGGTGTTCCAGAAGTTCGAGTCATCGCACCCAAAACATTACTTCCAGAAAACGTCGAAAAACTTGGCGTACATGTTTTTCACGACATGCGTGAAGGATTGAAAGATGTGGATGTCGTCATGATGTTAAGGTTACAAAATGAGCGTATGGCTGGTGCAATGTTGCCAAGCTCTCAAGAGTACTTTAAAACTTATGGCCTTACGCCCGAAAAGTTGGCTTTAGCTAAACCAGATGCGATTGTGATGCATCCTGGCCCTATGAATCGTGGTGTAGAAATTGACAGTGCGGTGGCTGATGGCAAACAATCGGTCATCCTCCCGCAAGTAACTTACGGGATCGCAGTTCGAATGGCTGTCATGAGCATTTTGGCGGGAAATTCATAATGAAGATACATATCAAAAATGGCCATTTAATCGACCCTAAAAATGGGATCGATTCAAAAAAAGACTTATTCATTGCCGCAGGGAAAGTTGTTGCCATAGGCAGCAGTCCTGAAGGTTTTGTGGCGAATCAAACCATCGATGCGAATGGTTTGATTGTGATCCCAGGCCTGGTAGATCTTTCTGCAAGATTACGTGAACCAGGCTTTGAACATAAGGCAACATTGGAAAGTGAAATGCAAGCAGCGGTAGCTGGCGGAATCACCAGCTTAGCTTGCCCACCTGACACCGATCCTGTTTTAGATGAGCCTGGATTGGTTGAAATGCTCAAACATCGTGCTAAACAACTTAATCTAGCCCATGTATATCCACTCGGCGCTTTAACCCACCAATTAAACGGCCAAGAAATCACTGAAATGTGTGAGCTGACTGAAGCTGGTTGTGTAGGTTTTTCACAAGCCGACATCACAATTAAAGATACACAAGTATTGTGGCGCGCTATGCAGTACGCAGCAACTTTTGGCTTTACAGTTTGGCTTCGTCCAGAAGAGCCTTATCTTGCAAAGGACGGCGTGGCGCACGATGGCGAAGTAGCCGCAAGACTTGGCCTAAAAGGCATCCCTGCAGCAGCAGAAACATTGGCAATTGCAAGCATCTTGCGGATTGCCAAAGAAACTGGCGCAAAAGTACACTTATGTCGCTTATCTACAGCAGAAGGCGTAGATATGGTAAGAGTCGCTAAAAAAGCAGGTCAAAAAATCAGTTGTGACGTCAGTGCCAACCACCTACATCTCACTGATTTTGATATTGGCTTCTTCGATTCTAATGCGCATTTAAGACCACCGCTAAGAAGTCAGCGAGATAAAGAAGCATTAAGCGCAGGATTAATAGATGGCACAATTGATGCCATTTGCTCTGACCACACTCCTGTGGATGATGATGCCAAACTTTATCCATTTGCTGAAGCTGAAGCAGGCGCCACAGGCTTAGAGTTACTATTGCCACTTATTTTAAAATGGGCGGAAGATAACAAACTCAATTTAAATCAAGCAATCACCGCGGCAACTCAAATGCCTGCCAACATACTTGGTGTAGCGGCTGGCGATTTAAGTGTCAATTCAAATGCTGATGTTTGTATCTTTGACCCTAAAAAATACTGGAAAGTCGAAGCTAACGCCCTCTTCAGTCAAGGTAAAAATTCTCCATTCCTTGGTTTAGAGTTGGCTGGAAAAGTTAAATACACTTTAGTGAATGGTCACATCGTTCACCAAAGTACATAAGCAAAAATTTAACGGATATGCCATCGATTGCTGAAAATTTAACCTTAATAAGAACAAACATTATTCAATCGATTAATGCTAGACCAGATGGCCATCAAGAAGTCATGTTGCTCGCAGTCAGTAAAGCTCAAACAAGCGATTTATTAAGAGAAGCTTACGCTGCAGGTCAAACTTGTTTTGGCGAAAACTACTTACAAGAAGCGATTAATAAGCAAGCTGAATTAAAAGATCTTGAAATTGAGTGGCACTTCATTGGCCCAATTCAAAGCAATAAAACGCAATCGATTGCCCAACATTTTGAATGGGTTCATGGCGTAGACCGCTTAAAAATTGCACAACGATTAAATGATGCTAGAGCTCATCAATCACCGCTACAAATATGTTTACAAGTTAATATCAGCGGTGAGGAAAGCAAAAGCGGAGTAAACCCTGAAGAGTTAATCTCACTGGCGCAAGAGGTTACTAAATTACCGCATATCAAGTTACGTGGATTAATGGCGATTCCCGAGCCCACGGAAGATCCAACCATTCAACGCACGCAATTTATCAAAATGCGCACACTGCTTGAGCAATTAAACCAGCTAGGCCATCAACTTGATACACTCTCAATGGGGATGTCTAATGATTACATGGTTGCTATAGAAGAAGGTGCAACCATAGTGAGGGTAGGATCTGCGATATTTGGCGCACGCCCACCTAAGCATTAGTCAGAAAATAAATGGAAATTAGAGCATGACAAGTCAAACTGTAGGAAAAATATGTTTCATTGGTGGCGGCAATATGGCGCGTGCCTTGATTGGTGGGCTAAAAAACAATGGCTACCTGATGAACGATATTAATGTAATTGAGCCAGAAGCAGAAAAGCGCGCTCAACTACAAGCTGACTTTGGAGTGAATGTTACAGAACAGCTCCCAAGCGTAACAATGGCAGACATTGTAGTATTGGCGGTCAAGCCTCAACAACTCCGAGATTTATCTATTTTCTTGGGCAGTCTACTTCAACAACAATTATTAATTTCAATCGCCGCTGGCATACGAGCACAAGATATCGCACGCTGGCTAGGTGGTTATCAATCAATTGTTAGAGTAATGCCAAACACGCCTGCACAAATCCAAGCAGGGGTTTCAGGTCTTTATGCAATGCCAGAAGTTACTGAAAATCAACACACTCAAGCAGAAACAATTATGAGAGCGGTTGGCGAAGTTTTATGGCTAGACGAAGAATCGAAAATGGACGCTGTTACTGCTATTTCAGGTAGTGGTCCAGCCTATGTTTTTTATTTTATTGAAGCCATGCAACAAGCCGCGCTAGAACTTGGATTGACTGAAGAACAAGCCAAGACATTAAGCTTAGAAACTTTCATAGGTGCCAGCTTATTAGCAGCGCAAAGCCTAGAAACACCAGCAACATTACGTAGCCAAGTAACATCAAAAGGCGGCACCACCGAACAGGCAATTCAAACCATGGAAGCTGCAGCAGTAAAATCTGCAATTATCAAAGCCGCAAAAGCCGCAGCGAATCGATCTCAAGAACTTGGCGACATATTAGGAAAAGACTAATCATGTGGATTAACGCATTGGCATTCATTATCCAAACTTTACTTGGCCTATTAAGCCTAGCTTTTCTATTGCGTTTCTACATGCAAGCGACAAATGCACCATTCAAAAATAGTTTTGGACAAACCATCGTTAGCCTTACAAATTTTGCTGTAGTCCCGACACGAAAAATCATTCCAGCAGCTTTTAGATTAGACTCATCGACATTAGTATTGGCATTTCTAACACAGTTGATTCTCATCATCAGTTTAAAATGGCTTGCTGATTTTCCATTCTTGGTTGCAGGTCAGGCAGTTTGGTCTGGCCTACTTGGCTTATCAGTATTAGCAATTATCAAGCTCAGTATTGATATCTTTTTATATTCAGTGATTGCACAAGCAATCCTGAGTTGGATTAATCCACACACGGTAATTAGCCCAATATTAGGCGCCCTCACATACCCATTGTTAAGTCGCATCCATCGTTGGATTCCTCAACCAAACGGTTTGGATTTATCTCCGATTATTGTTTTAGTTGGCGCAAAATTAATCGAGATTCTCTTAATTACTCCAATTGAGTCCAGCCTATCAAGATTGTTTTAACCAAAAAAGAAAACATCATGCAAGACTACAAATATCTTCATTACAAATCAAAACAACCTAAAAGCAATTGGCCAAAGAAGCTTCTTATTATGTTATTCGTAACCGCCTCTATCGCAGTGCCAGCAAGTATCTACCTTAAAAAGTCTGGCCTTGCTTTTATGGAAGCTACAAATCAAATAAAAACGGTACCTGCAGAAACAACAAGTGCAATAAATGAAGCAGATGTAGTCAAACGTTTTACGTTTTACGACATTTTAGCGACAGGTGAAACAATTATTCAGGATGAAGAACAGTTATTTGCTGCTGCGGCAAGCAACAAAGTTTTTTTACAACTAAATGCATTTAAAACTGCCGCAGAAGCCGATGACTTTCAAGTAAGAATCAAAATGATTGAGTTGAATCCAACCGTAGAGTCACTGTTCTTGAAAGACAAAGGTGGCCAGTGGTTTGTAGTCAGATTAGGCCCACTTGAAAACGATGATGAGATTACTCGCACCAAAGCCTTACTAAAAGGCAATGGCTACAAATTTGCGGTGGTACTCAGAAAAAGTTAAGCGTCTATTCTAAGCCTCAGGGTTTACATCAAAACGATATCAAAAGCTTCTTGTGAATATTGATTTTCAACCTGCAGTGATACCGGCTTGCCAATAAAGTCAGATAAATTCGCCAAACTCTGTGATTCTTCATCCATCAGAAGAGCAATCACTTTTTGCGAAGCGAGCACTCTAAATTCACGCGCACTAAACTGCCTCGCATGTCTAAGTAACTCACGTAAAATTTCATAACACACAGTTTGTGCAGTTTTTAACTCACCACGCCCTCGACAGCTTGGACAAGGCTCACACAAAATATGCGCCAAACTCTCACGCGTTCGTTTACGTGTCATTTCTACCAATCCTAGAGCAGAAAATCCGTTCACGCCAATCCGCGCGCGATCTTTTTCAACTGCTCGCTTCAATTCAGTGAGCACTGCTTCACGCTGTGCATCTTCATCCATATCAATAAAATCAATAATGATGATCCCACCTAAATTACGCAACCGCAATTGCCGTGCAATACACTGAGAAGCTTCAAGGTTTGTTTTAAAAATGGTGTCTGATAAACTTTTCCCTGTTACAAAGCCGCCTGTATTCACATCCACTGTCGTTAACGCTTCGGTTTGATCGAAGATCAAATACCCACCAGAGGTCAATTCAACTTTTCGAGACATGGCTTTCTCAATTTCGTGCTCAACGTGGTAAACGTCAAACAAAGGACGATCGCCCTGATAATGCTCCAAGCGCTTAAGAGCACTTGCCGCATAAAGTGTTGCGAATTCAGAAAGTTTTTGAAAAGTTTCGCGTGAATCCACTACGATACGATCAGTAGTTTCATTTACTACATCACGCAACACTCGCATCGGTAAATTCAAATCTTGAAAAACCAGGGAACGCTCTTGTGCGCCATGACTCGCCGCTTGAATATTGCTCCACACCTTATCGAGGTAGGCAATGTCCGCGATCAATTCCTCATCACTCGCCGTCTCAGACATGGTACGAATGATGTAACCGCCCGTATGGTCTTGGGGTACCAGCCCTATTAAGCTATCCCGCAACATTTCCCGTTCAGATTCAGCTTCAATACGTTGCG
>JBEIDM010000050.1:0-7514 GCA_040383445.1 Candidatus Methylopumilus sp.
ACGCCGCCCAGTATAAAGATCAGGATAAGGTGAATAGCCACCACTAATTGCTTATTTCGGATTTTGTTTTGACTATATTGCGTTAGTAACTGACCTAATTGGAATGCTGCTAGAATCATTAATACAAAAGCCAGCGCCACCACATATCGGCTTGATAGTACAAATACCTTTGTAATGATTAAACCCATGGTGATGGTTGCAATAATGGCTGTTGCTTTTAAAACTGATGCGACTTGCGGTTTAATTAATTTTTTTTGATTTGTGCTGTAGGCGGCTAAGATGAAATTAATGATGCCCGTGGTGCTAATGGCTTTAACAATCATGACATAAATGAAGGTCAGCAATAAACCAATGATTGCAAACTCATCAAGATACTCTCCTAGCACTTGCTCACTCATGATTTGACCTTTGGTCAATAGATTGTGTGTGAGTTCGTCAAATAGCTTGCTACTGAATACTTCTTGTAGCCTTCCAAAGTGCTTCATGGATAAATGATTGCTTAGGCTCAAAGCGGAAATGATGCCAAGCCCAGCGATGATATTTAAGAAATTGCATTTAATAAAATGCGCAATTTTTTGGTGCCAGGAGTCCTTAGTTTCTAGAAGTAATAAGACCGGTAGAAACAGCAAATACATGATTGCTTCGATTCTAAACAGGGTGGCGAGAATTGCGAATATTTGCCATAAGAAGGCGTCTCGGTATTGATTGTTGTTTTTGAAACGAATGAAGAAAACCAAGCTGCTTAAAAAGCATGCCCAAAAGCCTTGGTCGCGCATCAGCATTTCTAATACATCCCCCACGATATAAAGTGAGCTGAATAAAATTAATGCGCCAGCCAGCATGGCTTTTTTATTGCCGCCACCAAGCTCAATAATTTTAACGAAGCTTACTGTGGTGATGGCAAAAAACACGATACTTAGGACTTGAGCTGAATGATGAATACTCAGCGTGGTGAGATTATGAACACCTGCCATGCAAAGCGAGTAGAGCGGCCAATTAAAAACTGTAACCGCCTCTTTAAAGTCACCTAATGCAATGAGTCGCGCTGATTCAAAATACAGGACTGTATCTGGGTTAATCCAGCCGTGTTGAATGAACTGAATACGAGCTGCAAGGATTGCCGAAAAAGCAATCAGGATAAAGTACAGATGTTTGGATTGAAGTTTCTCAATACGCGCTAAAAAATTTTGCATCACTGAATTCCCTGAATTAAGGCTGATAGCCTTGAGGATTTTTTTGTTGCCAATGCCAGTGGTCTACACACATGACATCAAGCGTTTTGGTGGTTTTCCAATCAAGTAATTGATTAGCTAATGTTGGGTCAGCGTAAAACTCTGCCACGTCACCTGCTCGCCTATCTTTAAAAACGTAAGGAATGTTTTTACCAGCAGCCTTTTCAAAAGCGTTCAGTACTTGTAGAACGCTGCTACCTTTGCCTGACCCTAAATTGGCGACAAATAATCTAGGTTGTTGTGCAAGGTGCTCTAGGGTTTTGATATGTCCCTGTGCTAAGTCAGTGACGTGAATATAATCTCTCACGCCAGTGCCGTCTATCGTTGGATAGTCATTGCCCCAAATGTTTAGAGACTCTCTTTTGCCAACGGCAACTTGTGCAATATATGGCATCAGATTGTTAGGAACTCCTTGCGGATCTTCGCCAATTAAGCCACTTGAATGCGCACCCACCGGATTGAAGTATCGCAGCATGCCGATATGCCAATCTGGCGATGCGTTAAATAAATCCTTCAACATTTCTTCGATATATAGCTTTGTTTGGCCATAGGGATTGGTAGGCGCAAGAGGATGCTGCTCATCGAATGGCAAATATACAGGGTCGCCATATACAGTTGCAGACGAGCTGAATACGATCGTTTTAATATTTGAGGCTTGCATTGCCTCTAGCAATCTTAAGGTTCCGATAAAGTTATTATCAAAATATTTAAGGGGCTGTGCCACCGATTCGCCTACGGCTTTTAACCCTGCAAAATGCATGACGGCATGACACTGATGCTCATGCATACATTTTATTAAGCTGGCTTGATCGCGAATATCGCCAATCACAAGCTCAGGTCTTTTTTGAGTGATGGCTTCAATGCGGTTGATTACTTCTGCATGGCTATTGCTTAAGTTGTCATAAATGACGACTTCATATCCTGCTTGTAACAGTTCTACGCAGGTGTGTGAGCCAATATAACCTGCGCCGCCAGTGACTAAAATTTTGTTGAATTTTTTCAATGGCGCATCCTTGGCAATTTTTGGGTGGTGCTTTTTTTGGCAGGTTGTTGCTTAAATTGAATATGTTGGATTACCTTGCTTGGTTTTATGCGCTTTAAGCAATCTAGATGTCCAAGCGGACAAACTCTTTCAAAACATGGACTGCAATCTAAGCCTAGATACTCAATCACTGCTTTAGGGCTCATGGGTGGCGTGTGATGCGGATCGGATGAGCCATAAACAGCAATCAGTTTGATGTCTAGTGCCGCTGCAACATGCATAAGTCCAGAGTCATTGCTGATTACAGTATCGCATAGTGACATTAAATCAATTGCATCGCCGAGTTTAGTTTTACCACCAAAATCAACACATCGGTTTTCAGTGATTTGATTAATAGCTTGCGTAACGGGGATATCTTTTTCCGAGCCAAATAGCCAAACGTCCCAGCCATTATTTAATGCGGCATTCGCGGCTTCCGCATAATATTCAATAGGCCAACGTTTTGCCTCGCCGTATTCCGCACCAGGACATAAACCCAAAATTTTATTTTTTGGTTGACTCAGTCCTAATCGCTTGAAGGCTTCGCTTGCGTTTTGACGATTCGCAATTAGGCTAGGATTCATGATGCTTTTAGGTGCCTGGCTTGTATCCAAATCTAAGCCCAAGCTCACAAAACGATCCACTGTTCTTGGTAATTGTTTTTTATCTAAGCTGCGAATGTCGTTAACTAGCCCATAGCGCATCTCACCAACAAAGCTAGTTCGTTTGGGAATGCCTGCAAAAAACGGCAAGATCGCAGATTTGAAAGAGTTGGTTAAGATAATGGCTTGATCATAGCCATTCTTTTTTAAGTTTTTGCCAAACTTAACACGTTCCCAAAAAGCAAACTGGCCATGTTTAAATGGCAGAGCAATGCCTAGGCTGACTTCTGGCATACGTTCAATTAATGGTAGTGTCCAGGCTGGCGCTGCCACATCAATTTGGCAGTTTGGTTTTGATTGTTTAAGAGACTTAAATAGGCTTTGCGCCAACACCATGTCGCCGACCCATGAAGGTCCGAGTATGAGGATGCGTTCAGGTGTGCTGTTTTTTTTTGCGGAGCTGCTAGCCATGGTCATAGCGTTGAGATTAACGCGAGATTTTTTCCAAAATGCCAGTGGTACTTCTGCCCTGCACAAGCGGAATGAGTTTAACGCTACCGCCCCAAGCTTTGACTTCCTTGCCGCCAACAACTTGTTCTTCGGTATAGTCATCCCCTTTAACAATCACATCAGGTCTGACTGCATCAATTAAATTCAATGGCGTGTCTTCATCAAATAAAATGACCGCATCAACAGCTTCAAGAGCGGCTAAAACACGGGCTCGATCATTTTCATGAATAACCGGTCTAGTTGGGCCTTTTAATGCGCTGACTGAGCGATCGGTGTTTAAACCAAGAATCAATTTATCGCCTGTTTTTTTAGCAGCTTCCAAGTAAGTCACATGGCCGGCGTGAAGTAAGTCAAAACAACCATTAGTGAAAATAATTTTTTGATGGCTATCGCGCCAAGTGTTCACTTTATTTTTAAGGCTCGCTAAATCGCAAATTTTGTCTGCCTGCGCACTGGCATTTTTTGAAGTGAGTTCATGCAATAGTTCTGCCAATTCGATCGGAACGGTACCGACTTTGCCCACGACGATGCCAGCTGCAGTGTTAGCTAATGAGAGCGCTTCTTGAGCAGATAGTCCGTGAATAAGGCCAGCAGCTAAGGTAGCGATGACAGTATCGCCAGCCCCTGACACATCAAATACTTTTTTAGCAGTGGCTGAAATATGATGGTCAGTATCTTGCTCGAGTAGCGTAATGCCTTCTTCACCACGGGTCACTGCTAAAAAATCTAGGCTTAATGATTTTTTTAATTTTTTGGCAGCAGCTAACAAAGCATTGTTGTCCTTCATGCTTACGCCACATGCTTCAGCGGTTTCTTTCTTGTTAGGGGTGAGTGCTGTAGCACCTTGATACTTGCTGTAGTCTTGACCTTTGGGGTCAACGAGCACTGGAATATTCGCTTGCTTGCAGGTTTCGATAATATATCGGCATGTGGCTTGGCTTAAGACCCCTTTTGCGTAGTCAGACAAAATGACCATCGCTGGTTGGTCGTGAATTGCACGGGTAATGAGAATATGTAATTCACTATTCTCCTCATCGCTTAATGGGGCTTGGCTTTCTTGATCGATACGCACTATTTGTTGGTTACTGCTCATCACACGTGTTTTTGCGATGGTTGGGCGCGCTAACGATTGAATGACGGCTTCAGACTTAATGCCGAGATGATTAATTAGCGCAAGCAAAGTTGATGCTTCTGCATCCTCTCCTACGCAACCTGCAATGCGTGTGGTAATGCCTAAGTTTGCTAGATTGGCGGCCACATTGGCAGCGCCACCGGCTCTGTCGTTTTGTTGTTTTAATAAGACGACCGGCACAGGGGCTTCTGGTGAGATGCGTTGTACATCACCAATTAAATAGCGGTCCAACATCAAGTCACCAATGACGAGTACCCATTTGTCAGATTCACTGAATAGCTTGACGGTATTAATTAAATCTTGATTCATGGGCTTAATCTGACTCGAGAAGATCGCAAAGGCTATGACCTACAAAAATATGCGCTTCTTGTATGCGTGGTGTATCGCTTGAAGGCATGACTAGATTTATTTTGCATAAGCTAGAAAGTTTTCCGCCATTGCCACCAGTCAAACCTATGGTGGTAGCGCCGATGCTGTTAGCTTCTTCAATGGCAGCAACAACATTTTTGCTGTTGCCCGAAGTAGTAATGCCGATCACCACGTCCTCTGGTCGGCATAATGCTTCGATTTGACGTGCAAAAATATAGTCATATCCGTAATCATTACCAACAGAAGTGATGATGGAAGTGTCTGTAGTTAGTGCAATCGCAGCTAATCCACGACGCTCTTTTTTATAGCGACCAACAATTTCAGCTGCAATATGCTGGCTATCAGCTGCACTGCCGCCATTGCCCATCAACAAGATTTTACCACCGCGTTTTAAGCAGGCTTTTAACTCTTCAGCAACTTGGCTAATTTGAGGAATCAGGGCGCCAAGTTGTTGAAACATCGCTTGATGTTCTTGAATGGCTTGCGTTAAGTTTTCTGTGGCATTCATGGTTTGTCTTTAGTATTAGCAATAAGGATCGTCTTGCATCAGGTAGTTCTGCACATAATCACGCACGCCTTCTTCTAGCGTATGAAATTTGGCTGTGTAACCGGCGTCTGCAAGTTTGGCCATATTGGCCTCGGTGAAGTATTGGTAGCGACCTTGTAGATCTTCTGGCATATCGATATAGGTAATGTTTGGTGTTTCACCTAGGCTCGTCATCACGGCGCTTGCTAAGTCTTTAAAGGCACGCGCTTGTCCAGTTCCAATATTGTAAATACCTGACTTAGCACTATTGTTTAAAAAGTGCACAACAACGGCTGCGGCATCTTTAACGTACACAAAATCGCGTAATTGCATGCCATCTTCATAGCCTGCAAGGTGGCTTTTAAATAATTTAACCGAACCTTGCGCTTTAAACTGATTGAAGCTGTGGAAAGCGACGCTTGCCATTCGTTCTTTATGATATTCGTTAGGGCCATATACATTAAAAAACTTAAAGCCTTGCCATTGTGGCGGGCTTGGTTTTTTAAGCGCGACTTGCTGTAAAGCCCATTGATCAAAATATTGTTTTGAGTAGCCGTAGCCGTTTAATGGGCGCAGTGTGTTGACATCGCATGCATCATCATAGCCATGCTCACCAGCACCATAAGTGGCCGCGGAACTCGCATACAAAAATGGTACTTTATTCTCTGCACACCAATTCCATAAAAACTGGCTGTAGCGGATATTGTTTTGTACCAGTTTATTGAAATCACGTTCTGTAGTGGCGCTGATAGCGCCCATGTGAATGATGGCATCAATTTTTGGATTGCCTGCTAGAAAGCAAGCAAGTTCACTTTTGTCTAAGTAATCCGCATACCGACGCTTCACTAAGTTTTGCCATTGATCCTCGTGTTGAATGTCATCAACAATGATGATGTCCTCACGGCCAAGCACGTGGTTAATGTGCCAAGCGATCATGCTACCTATCATGCCAGCGCCGCCGGTAATAACGATCATTTTGGAATACCTAATCTAAATGCGATTTTAATCATGACCAACATTATAAACGTATCCTTGTTTTTAAGCTTGTTCGCTAAGGGCTTTGGCGCGAGCTGCTGTTAGCTTGGATTGCTTTTCTGCTTCAATTGGGTCCCAATCTTTAGATACCCAGCCTTGTAAGTTCTCTAGTGCAATTTCAGTCATCGCCTTAATCCAAGCATCTCTGCCATTTAGTGCCGCAATATAATGGTATTCGCCGCCACCATGACTTTGGAAGATGTGTTCACCTTCCATAGCAATCTCCTCCAAGGTCTCTAGGCAGTCGCTGCTAAAGCCTGGACAGATCACATCAATGCGTTTGGTTTTAGCTTTTCCTAATTCTTCTAGCGTGCTTGCTAAGTAGGGTTTAAGCCACTCTTGTTTGCCAAATCTAGATTGAAAGGCAATTACATATTCGTCTTTAGTTAAATTGAGCGCTTCTGCTAATAGACGACCTGTTTTCATGCATTCGCAGTGATAAGGGTCACCTTTCATTAAATGAAACTTAGGAACGCCATGAAAACTCATCACTAGCTTGCTTGGTTTGCCATTGACTGCCCAGTGCTCAAGCACGCTACTTGCCAAGGCGCGAATATAAGCAGGGTGGTCATGATAATTACGAATCGTGCGAATGGCCGGTACATTGCGTGTTCTGAGCAGTGTCTTCCATACGGCATCTAGTGAAGCGGCGGTGCTGCTCGCAGCATATTGAGGGTAAAGAGGAAATACTAAAATTTTATTACAGTGTTGTGCTTTTAATTGATCGATCGCAGATGCCATGCTGGGATTGCCATAGCTCATGCCTAACTCAACAGCCATTGGTGTGGCAATTTGCTTAGTTAAATGTTCTTGCAGCATTTTTGTTTGCTTCTTGGCATTCACCATCAAAGGCGAACCCTCTGAGGTCCAAACGCTTGCATATTTTTCCGCAGATTTTTTTGGGCGGACCACTAAAATAACTCCGTACAAGATGCAGGCCCAAATGACTCTTGGGATTTCAACACTACGTCTATCCATTAAAAACTGTGCAAGGTATCGTTTTAAGGCTTTTGCTGTTGGTGCGTCTTGCGTTCCAAGGTTAGCAAGCAAAATCCCAACTCTTGCCTGGTCGCCGTGGGTGTAAGCT
>JBEIDM010000051.1:0-7422 GCA_040383445.1 Candidatus Methylopumilus sp.
GGTTCTGGTAAAACCACCACCTCTGCAAAACTCGCCAAGCTTTTAAAAGAGCAAAAGAAAAAAGTATTGCTGGTGAGTGCTGATATTTATCGCCCTGCCGCGATTGAACAGCTTAAAACGTTGGCGAATAGTTTAGAAATCGATTTCTTCGATTCAAGTAATACACAAAAACCAGAAGACATTGCGCGTGATGTATTAGTCCATGCCAAACGTTTCTTCTATGACGTGTTGATTTTCGATACCGCAGGTCGTTTAGGTATTGATGAAGCCATGATGGCCGAGATCAAAGCCCTGCATCAACAGCTCAACCCAATTGAAACCCTATTCGTGGTCGACGCCATGCAAGGCCAAGATGCGATTAATACCGCACGTGCTTTTGGCGAAACATTGCCACTTACAGGTATTGTCCTAACTAAATTAGACGGTGATTCACGTGGTGGTGCTGCTTTATCAGTGCGTCATGTCACAGGCAAACCTATTAAATTTATTGGTGTGAGTGAAAAAGTTGATGGTTTAGAGCCTTTCCATCCAGAGCGTATGGCTTCACGCGTGCTTGGCATGGGCGATGTGCTTTCACTTATTGAGCAAGCGCAAAAAAGTGTTGATCTAGAAGAAGCCAAAAAATTAGCAGACAAAGTAAAGTCAGGTAAAAACTTTGACCTAGAAGACTTTAAGGCGCAAATGGTGCAAATGCGTAAGATGGGCGGCGTTGGCGCCCTTATGGATAAACTCCCTGCGCAAATGTCATCAGGCATGGCCGGTAAAATGAATAACGAAGATGGCGACAAAGCCATGCGCCGCATTGAAGGCATTATCAATTCAATGACAGCCTTAGAACGTCGCAAGCCTGAAATCATCAAAGCCACAAGAAAACGCCGTATTGCAGCGGGTTCTGGCGTGCAAGTACAAGATGTTAATAGACTTTTGAACCAGTTCGAAGAGACTCAAAAGATGATGAAAATGTTCTCAAAAGGTGGCATGGGTAAGATGATGCGTGCCATGCAAGGAAAATTTCCTGGTTTACGCTAGACTTTGATTGACTTGGCCGTTTTATTTGAGCATAATTGCGGCCTTCGAATTAGAACGCTTTATAAGTGAACTGATTTAGGGCTGTTAGCTCAGCTGGTAGAGCAGCGGACTTTTAATCCGTTTGTCGTGGGTTCGATCCCCGCACAGCCCACCAATAAAAAGAAATGGTTACGTGAAAACGTAGCCATTTTTTTCGTCCCAAATTTCAATGCAGACCTGATGTGTGGTTTTTTGTTGGGTAAGTGTCAAAAGAATTTACGGTTGAATTAGACCGGCTTAAATACCATCCAGTAAATGTTGATCAGTGGTAATACAACCGCAATCGTTCCAAATATGTTCCAGCGGGTACTTAACTTCCAGTATTCATCGGGAATTGATTTGCTATTGGCGAAGTTACATGCGAGACGTGCTTGTTTGATTTGGGTAGGTATTAAAACAGTTATCCAAATTATCCCTGAGGCAATGAACAGCGAACGTCCCCATGTTAACCATTGAACATTCCAGCTGTCAGGTATCGAGCTATAGGCCATGTAATCGCCAGCTAAGATCGCTAAGAAAGCGCCTGGTGCTGTGAATACAAAATCTGTGAGTGTGACTTGTCGTTGCGCAAAGGCAATAATGCTGGGATTCTTAGTTCTATTTGCCATCAATTTCCACCAAGCTGTGACGATTAAATTACCTAGCAGAATGATGACGCCAAAAATATGAACTGATTTTAATATGAGATAGATGTTTCCCATTTGTCATGATCTTTCTGTAATTTATTACTAGTGTCTTGAGATGTTACTATATCAGCTAAGATGAGCTAAATATCCTTCATCCTTCTCAAGTTCATTAAGTCTGTACTATATGATCGTTACTTTGCTCCAATGTCGTAAATTCCGACCATTTTGAAATGTGTACAAAAATATGTAAAAAATTCAGATTGTAAAATAGCTTAGGGTTAGCGTAGAAGCTTCCTAGAGCAGGTTGAGATCCCCGCACAGCCACCAATAAAAAGAAATGGCTACGTTAAAACGTAGCCATTTTTTTCGTCCAAAATTTCATAGATCACTTTCCACTAAATTCTTTTTAAAAGACATCTTTTGAACTTCATGGCCTAACGGTAGACTGATGAATAGTTTAGATTAATCATGCCTGTTTGGCTTAGGAAAAATAATGGACTCTGCACAACTTAATAAAACCGATCGAATGCGCGGTGCGCTATGGGGAATGTTTGTCGGTGATGCATTAGCAATGCCAGTGCATTGGTATTACAACATAGCAGCACTGTGGCAAGACTTTGGTGTAATTCGAGATTACCAAGCGCCAAAAAGGCATCATCCAAATTCTGTTATGGCCTTAGCAAACACGGCTAAGGCAGGGCGAGGTAACCAAGAGGGTGACATTGTTGGCAATGTGATTCTAAAAGGAAAAAAGCATCATTGGGGACAAGCTAATCGTCATTATCACCAGGGAATGCAGGCTGGTGATAATACGCTTAATTTATTGTGCGCTAGAGTGTTGATGCGATCATTGAATAAAGTTGGGCATTATGATCCTAAGGATTTTTTACAAGAATACATTAGCTTTATGACCGAGCCGGATCGGCATAATGACACTTACGCAGAGTCTTTTCACCGAGATTTTTTTGCAAACTACGCACGAGGAATCGCCCCTGAAAAATGTGCGGGGGCTGAAGGTCATGATACTGCTTCAATTGGCGGGTTAGTGAATCTGCCATTGGTTATTTTGGCGACATTGCGAGAAAGTGATTTGTCGGTTGTAAATGCTAGCGCTTTAACTCAGCAACGCTTGACCCATCAATCTACTTTGTTAGAGCGTTATACGCTTTCATTAAGTCATTTGCTTTTTGATATTTTTGAGACGCAGAACCCTGATATGGAAGCACTGGCTTGTCAGGCTGCAAAAGGCGTTGGCTTTCCTGCTGCTGAGGTGGTGCAAAGTGTACGTCGAAAACAAACTTCAGATTTGGACGTGATCGGTGGCTTGCTTAGTCCAGCGTGTTATATTGATCAATCGTTTCCATCCGTACTTTATTTAGCAGCACGTTACCCAAATGATTTTGAAGCGGCTTTAATTGCTAACACGAACGTGGGTGGGGATAATTGCCATCGAGGTGCGGTTTTAGGCGCCTTGCTTGGAGCAGCTTTAGGTTATGAGGCTATTCCAAAACGATGGATTAACGGATTAAATGCTCATCAAACTTTACATGAGGAAATTGAGCAGTTTATTGATCACTTCGCATGAAAATGAGTTGGATTGATAATGCATTGGGGAAAATATCATGATTTTTAAACAATTTTTTGAACCTGAAACTAGCACTTTCACTTATCTTTTAGCGTGTGAAAAAACTAGGCAAGCGTTGTTGATTGATACGATTGAATCGGAAGTGCCAAATTACTTGAAAGAGCTAGCGGCTCAAGATCTCAAATTGGTTTACACCCTAGAAACGCATGTGCACGCTGATCATGTCACCGCTGCTGATGCTTTGAGACAAAAACTTGGTAGCAAGAGTGTTGTTCATCGTGATGCTGGTGCAATGTGTGGTGATCTATTGGTCACAGATGGCGTGCATATTATTGTTGGAACAGTTGATTTAGAGGTTCGTTATACACCAGGACATACTAATGGCTGCATTAGCTTTTTTGCTGGTGATCGCATTTTTACAGGAGACTCGCTACTCATCGGGGGTTGTGGTCGCACAGATTTTCAAAGTGGTGATTCTGGCCAGTTGTACGATAGCATTCATCATCAAATTTTCAGTTTGCCTGATGATGTCATTGTTTATCCTGGGCATGATTACAACGGTAAAACTCAATCTACAGTTGGAGAAGAGCGTAAAAATAATAAGCGCTTAGGTGGAAATAGGAGTCGAGAAGATTTCATTAAAATTATGAGTGAGCTTAAATTAGCCTATCCAAAGTTTATTGATATTGCCTTACCTGCTAATCAAGCTTGTGGAAGAGTGCTTCCAGGACAAGCTTCTTAAGTCTACAGAATAAGACATATTCATGATTGATCCAGTAGTAATCAGTATTTTTCTTGGTTTATTTGTTGGTCTTGTGATGGCAATTACAGGTGCAGGTGGCGCTATTCTGTCATTACCGCTTTTAGTATTTTTCTTTCAAATAAAAGTAATTGAGGCTGCACCTATTTCACTGATAGCCATTGCCCTTTCGGCTAGTATTGCAACGTTTTTAGGCCTTCGTGCTGGCATTGTTAGATATAAAGCAGCTGCTTTATTAGCGACATTCGGAGTGTTATCTGCTCCGCTGGGCGTTTATGTAGCCCATCAATTATCTGAAAAAGTTCTGTCTATTTTATTTTCAATTGTATTGTTAATTGTCTCAGTTAGATCATTTCAAAAATTTAAAACACCCACTTTACTGATTGACGATGACTCAGGTAAATCAAATGGATTTGCTAATGACGCAAATGAGAGCGTAGCAGAGCCGGCTTGTGCAATTAATCCAGCAACCTCGAAATTATTTTGGACTGCGTCTTGTACCAAGCGTTTAATATTGACAGGTGGATTCTCTGGATTTATTTCTGGATTGCTGGGTGTTGGAGGGGGGTTCATCATTGTTCCAACACTTCACAGTATTAGTAATCTAGAATCAAAAATGATTGTTGCTACATCGTTAGCGGTGATTGCTTTGGTGTCTATTGTCAGTGCTTTCTCCTATGCTGGAAGTGGCACTATCCTTTGGAATTTAGCCGTGCCATTTGTTATTGCTTCGGTGCTTGGTATGTTATTGGGGCGTATGCTACATAGAAAAATACCAACTCACATGAGTGTGCTTCTTTTGGGCGTTTTATCTTTAGTGATTGCGGTTTTAATGTTGGTTAAAACCTTGGTTGGGTTTTAGTGATTTGGCAGATTGGCTTAAAGGGGATTAATAATGAAAGCAGTTTTGCTTATATTGGTTTTATTTAGCAGCAACCTAAAAGCCGAAGAAATTCGGACGTTTTGTAATGCAATTGATGGAGGGACGCTTTCTATTCAGTTTGATGAAGCCAATCAAACTGTGAGGGCAAATAAAGTGCCGCAAACTAAAGTGGTGATTGATAGTAAAGATATTAGATTTTGGAATAATGATTATTTTTACCATATACGTCGAGACAATGGTGCGATGATGATTTATTTGAAGGATGAAGTGGTTGGGGTGTTGGAGTGTTCTAAGCCTATGTAGGTGGGTAGTTAATTTAATTTTTACTCTAATTAAATGCTTTTAATAAGGCCGTGTTTCACGGCCTTATTATTTTATTGTGAGCGTCATTAGTTTTTATTGATAATAATTCTCATTTGCATTAAAATTAATTTAAGAATTTTTATTAAGGGTTAAATATCGTGGTTGTTGTAACAAAAAGAAATGTTTTAAGACTTTTGGTTGCTTCTATTTATTTAGTAGCTAATACCTCAGAAGCAGATAATTCTGTTGAGTTGGATGAGGTGAATGTTGTTGCAAAAGCAATCAGCGATACAAAGCCGGTAAAAGGATATAACGCTAAACGAAGTAGATCTGCTACAAGAACGGATACATTGCTTAAAGATACGCCGCAATCTATCACTGTGGTAACGCAGGATGTTATGAAAGATCAGTCTATACAGAGCGTGGCTGAAGCGATTAGATATGTGCCTGGTGTTACAGCATCTCAAGGCGAAGGTAATAGAGATGCGATTAATTTTCGTGGTGCAGGTGTAAGTACCGGAGATTTTTATGTCGATGGGGTAAGAGACGATATTCAAACCTATCGAGATTTGTATAACACTGATCGTATAGAAGTCATAAGAGGTTCTAATGCGATGATATTTGGTCGCGGCGGATCTGGTGGTTTGATTAACCGCGTGAGCAAAGAGGCGGGTTGGGATGCTGTTCGAGAGTTGAGTGTGACTTATGGTGCTTTTGATCAAAAACGAACAACCATTGATATTGGCAATTCAATTAATGATGTCGCTGCATTTAGATTAAATGCGGTATATGAAGACGCGAATAGTTATCGTAACGGTGTTACTTTAGAGCGTTATGGTGCAACACCAACATTAACTATCAGACCCTCTGACAAAACCAAAATTGTTTTAAGCGCTGAATACTTCATGGACAAGCGTATTGGTGATCGTGGTATGCCATCGATTGGTAGTGGCTCAAGAAACCGCCCTTATGATATTGGGGATCATAGTACTTTTTACGGAAATGCGCGTTTGAGCCCCAATCAAACGGAAACAAAAGCATTTAATGCGACTATTGAGCATGCTTTTGATAATGGTTTAAGTATTCGCAACATTACAAGATATGCTGATTACGATAAATATTACGATAACGTTTATGCAAATGGAGCTGTTGTAAATGGTCGTTTGGATCTTGGTGCTTACTTGGATGATACTCAGCGCCAAAATTTATTTAACCAAACTGATATTAATTACACATTAAAAGCAGCGGGTCTGGAACATAAGTTAATGGCGGGAATGGAGTTAGGGCGTCAAAAAACAGATAATTTTAGAGAATCGCCAGTAGCTGGTGGGGATGGTTTAATTACGGGAGTTGCTATAGATACAACAATTTATAGTGGTTCAAGAACTTGGTTTAATAAACGATTAAATAGAAGTAGTGATGCTGATACCACGGCATTTTATTTGCAAGATCAGATCATGATTAATCCAAAATGGGAGTTGGTTTTAGGTTTGCGTCATGACCGTTTTGATGTTGATTATACTGACCTGCCTACAACAAGTAACCCAACAAGAAATATAAAAATTAATACAACAGATAACAAGCTTTCTCCTCGTGCAGGGCTGATTTTTAAGCCACTTGAAAACTTATCTTTGTATGCAAGTTACAGCCAAAGTTTCGTGCCTCGAGCCGGCGATCAGTTAAATGGACTCGCTTTAAATACAGCAAACATTAGCCCTGAAAAATTTATTAATCATGAAGTGGGTGCAAAGTTCGATGTAAGCCCTGAGCTTTCTCTAACGGCAGCAATTTATAAACTTCAACGCCAAAACATTGTTTCTGTGCTGACAGCAACTGAATCTGTATTAATTGATGGCCAAGAAACTAAGGGTATAGAGCTTGGGGTCTCAGGTAAACTTACAAGCAAATGGAGTATGTTTGGTGGTTATGCTTTGCAAGACGGCGAGATAACTAAAGCTAACGCTAAAGATGGCATTAGTGCTGGTGCAGAACTTGGTCAAACCCCAAGGCAAACTTTTTCATTATGGAATCGCTATCAGTTGAATGAGGTCTGGGGTGCTGCGATTGGTGTCATCAGCCGTTCAGAAATGTATGCGCTAACTCCTACGACAACACATTCTACTATCTTGCCTGGCTACACTAGAGTAGATGCCGCAATTTATGGGCAGTTTACAAAAAAATTACGGTTACAAATTAA
>JBEIDM010000052.1:0-7384 GCA_040383445.1 Candidatus Methylopumilus sp.
AAATCACATTACCAAATCAAAGAATGGGATATCCCTTCACAATGTCTTTGCCCACCTATTCCTGGACGCGCAGACTATATTCACCACCTCGCTGATTTATTACTGCCTGGCAATAACAAAGAAATTAGAGGCTTAGACATAGGGGTTGGCGCTAACATGATTTATCCACTGATTGGCGTTCGTGAATACAATTGGCAATTTTTAGGTGTGGATATTGATGAAACAGCACTTAAAAATGCTCAAAAAATCTTAGCAAATAACGAATTAAGCACATCAATTTCTTTAAGGCTGCAATCGGATAGCAACAATATTTTTAAAGGAATAATAAGAAAGGATGATACTTTTGATTTCACGATGTGCAACCCACCTTTCCATGCATCACTAGAAGAAGCACAAGTTGGTAGCCAAAGAAAATTAAACAATCTAGCAAAAAAAACTAATCAACCCTTACCCAAAAATAAAAATCTCAAACTTAATTTTGGTGGTCAAGCTGCGGAGCTATATTGCGAAGGTGGTGAACTAGGATTTATTAAACGGATGATTGAAGAAAGTATCGAATTCAAAAATCATTGCAGATGGTTTACAACACTCGTTTCCAAAACCAGTCATTTGCCAAGCATTTACAATGCACTAAAAAATATCAACGCAAAACAAATAAGAACTGTTGAAATGGCCCAAGGCCAAAAACTTAGCCGATTTGTAGCTTGGTCGTTTAAATAATAAAAAAGGCCGCGAATAGCGGCCTTTTTTATCTATTCCGATCTGAAAACTATAGATTTTTAGTAGATAAAGTTAATGAAGCATTCGTACCACCAAAACCAAAGCTATTTGAAAGCGCAGTTTCGATTTTTACGTTATCAATACGCTTACGCACAATATTCATACCTTCGGCAGCAGGATCTAAATTTTCAATATTCGCTGAAGCTGCAATAAAGTTATTTTCCATCATAATCAAGGTGTAAATAGCTTCATTCACGCCTGCCGCACCTAGAGCATGACCTGATAGAGATTTTGTAGAAGCAATTGCTGTATCACTATTGCCAAAAACGGCACGAATTGCTTCCAGCTCCTTAGTATCACCTACCGGCGTACTTGTACCATGAGTATTGATGTAATCAACCTTATCAACGCCCTCAATCGCTAACTTCATGCAACGTTCAGCACCTTCACCACTTGGCGCAACCATGTCATAACCATCAGAAGTGGCGCCATAACCAACAACCTCTGCATAGATTTTTGCACCACGTGCTTTGGCATGCTCATACTCTTCCAAGACTAGAATGCCGCCACCACCTGAAATCACAAATCCATCACGGTCTGCATCATAAGTACGTGAAGCTTTTTCTGGCGTTTCGTTATATTTACTTGAAAGTGCTCCCATCGCATCAAACAAGAAAGACATCGTCCAATGCTCTTCTTCACCGCCGCCTGCAAAAACAATATCTTGTTTACCTAATTGAATTTGCTCAACGCCTGCACCAATACAGTGAGCGCTGGTTGAACAGGCTGAACTGATACCATAGTTCACGCCTTTAATTTTTGCACCAGTTGCCAAACAAGCAGCAATGCCGCTAGACATGGTTTTAGTCACCATGTACGGGCCAACACGACGTATGCCTTTTTCGGCTAAAGTGTCAGTTGCTTCCAACATGCTTTCTGTTGAAGTACCACCAGCGCCAACAATCAAGCCAGTACGTACATTTGAAACAAGTTCTTCAGGTAGTTTTGAATCAGCAATCGCCTCTTGCATCGCAAGCCAAGTATAGGCATGACCTTTTGCCATAAATCTTAATAGCTTACGGTCAATTAAAGCTTCTATATCAAGGTTTTTGATAGATCCAGCAACATGAGAACGCAAACCACGATCTGCATACTCTTGTTGAAAAGTGATGCCTGAACGACCTTCATAAAGACTATCTTTAACTTCAGCCTTATTGTTACCAAGGCTAGAAACAATTCCTAAGCCAGTGACGACGACACGACGCATAATACTGATCTCCCGAACTACTTTTTTAATGAAGTACTGTTCTTTTTAGAAATTATCTGTACTTGTAAACAAACCAACACGTAAATCATTAGCCACATAAATTTCTCGGCCGTCTAACTCCATACGTGCATCAGCAATACCCATCACCAATTTACGCATGATCACACGTTTTAAATCAATGTAGTAAGTCACTTTTTTACCTGTAGGTAAAACTTGACCACTAAATTTAACTTCACCGGCGCCAAGCGCACGACCGCGTCCTGGACCGCCTTTCCAGCCAAGGAAGAAACCAACCAATTGCCACATTGCATCCAAACCCAAACAGCCAGGCATGACAGGATCACCTTGAAAGTGGCAAGCAAAGAACCATAAATCAGGCTTTATATCCAATTCAGCAATAATTTGACCTTGACCATATTTACCACCTTCATCAGTGATGCTAACAATACGATCAAACATTAACATTGGCGGCAATGGCAACTGCGCATTACCCTCACCGAACATCTCACCACGACCACAAGCCAAGAGTTCTTCGTAGCTAAAACTATTCTTTTTTTGCATTCCATTAACCTAACATTTTTAGAATTAGTGCTATTTTCGCTGGAAAAGCATTTAAGTGAAAGCCCTATCGGCATTTAAGCAAAAAATTAAGGGGTATACAGATCTGTTTACACGAATCAAAATTACCGTTACCATCAGAACCATGTTTTAATTTTTGTATTAATCCTTAAGCAATATCTTTTAACTACATTCTTAACGGGACAAGTCCATGAGTGACCATCAACTAGCCGATTGGCGCAATCACGCACAAACACTAGAAACAGCAATTAATAAAGTGGTTGTAGGCCAAGAATCACCTATTCGCTTGATTACCACAGCAATTTTTTCACGTGGCCACGTGTTGCTAGAGGGTGATGTTGGCGTCGGGAAAACAACCTTACTTCGTGCTTTTACACGTTGTATTGGTGGTGGTTACCAACGTATCGAAGGTACGATTGACTTAATGCCCAATGATTTGGTTTATCACACTTACCTTGGTGAAGACGGCAAGCCTCACGTTAGCCCAGGTCCTTTATTAATGTCAGGTGAAAATCTTTCTGTTTTCTTCTTTAACGAAATTAACCGAGCACGCCCACAAGTTCACTCCTTACTTTTACGTGTGATGGCAGAACGTACTCTTTCCGCTTTTAATAAGGAGCATCATTTCCCTCACATGTTGGTATTTGCCGACCGTAACCAAGTAGAAAAAGAAGAAACTTTTGAAATCCCATCTGCGGCACGTGACCGTTTCATGATGGAAATTCCAATTGTCGTGCCAGATGATGATGCCATCATGGAATCTTTAGCCTTTGATACTAAATTCCATAACGTAGATGCCTTAGTTGATACATTACCTGAAAACGTTTTACAGTTTGACAAGTTAAACGCATTCTCAAATGTAATTCAATCAAGCGTTGAAGCCAGCCCAACGCTGCGTCATTACGCATTAAATCTGTGGCGCGCAACTAAAACACCGACTGCCTACGGCGTTAAAGTAAGTGGTGTAGACATGAATCGTCTTGTGCTATCAGGCGCAAGCCCTCGTGGCATGAGTATGATGCTACGTGCTGCCCGTGTGAATGCATGGTTGAATAACCGTGAATCTGTTTTACCAGAAGATATACATGCTGTATTTCACTCTACTTTAGCTCACCGTTTAGTGTTTAGCCCTGTATATGAAATGCGCCGCACTGAAATCGCTCGCGAATTACTTACTGGCATTGTGAATGCAGTTGCAGCACCTTAATTTTTAATATTCGCAATCAAACATGCATAACGATATCAAAGAATTTAGCTACCAC
The DNA here is from genome assembly GCA_040383445.1 of Candidatus Methylopumilus sp. Taxonomy (GTDB): domain Bacteria; phylum Pseudomonadota; class Gammaproteobacteria; order Burkholderiales; family Methylophilaceae; genus Methylopumilus_A. The sequence continues at coordinate 3,829 of JBEIDM010000052.1, forward strand.
ATTAGTTGGCGCTCTCGCGGACGTCACAATGGCAGCCATTCAAGCACTCAGCGTGGGATGGGGATGGAGTTCCGAGGTCATACAACTCTACTTTCTTATCCCGATCCGCGCCGCATTGATATTCGTCAAACTATTCGTGATCCACTAGAACAGGTTTATGTTCGTATTTTTAATCAAAAAAGCGCAACGCCTGTTTTCGTCTTGGCAGATTTATCTGGCTCTATGGGCTTTGGTAAACAAAGTAAAATTGCACTATCTAGCCAAATTTCAAATTCAATTGCCATGTCAGCCACACACCATGGAGATTCATTTGGCTTCATAGGTTTTGATGATGTGGTGCGTGAAGACTGGCTTTGCACAAGCTCTTTTAGACCTCACCAAGCGCTCGAATTAACTAAAAATCTCAGCAAATTTATTCCGGACTCTGTTGGAAGTCATGGCTTACAAGATGCGAACCGTTATTTACCAAGAGAACGTTCGCTCATTTTTCTGATTTCAGACTTCCACATACCGCTTAATGAACTCGAAGATGCATTGACTTTAATGATGCAACATCACGTTATCCCGATCGTCTTATGGAACTCATCTGAATACAAAAGCCTGCCCGAATTTGGAATTACCAGTATCACCGATAGCGAAACAGGTGAACAACGTACCTTATTTCTGCGTAAAGAATTACGTGCAAGCATTATTGAGAGTTTTGAAGCTCGTCGCTCCGCAATAGAAGCCTTATTGATGCGTTACGATATGCCGCCTTTTTTTGTAGAAGATACCTTTGATGCTGACGCATTAACCGAATATTTCCACCAATTTGTAGCTGCTTAACCATGGAATTGAATTTAACAATGATAAAAACCAAACGCTTCTCATACAAATGGCTAAGCTTTTACTCGGTAAGCTTATTGGCAATTATTTTATCTTTGTGCAGCGTCTCATCAGCAAATGCAAACGATGAGCCATCCCCAGAAATACAAGCAAGCAAAATTAAGTTGTTCTTAACAAATCCAGAGCGGGATGTTGGTTACACCGTTGGTGACATTCTCACTAGAAAAATTCGATTAGAGGTACAAAAACCTTATCGACTAATTCCAACAACTCTCCCAATTGTGGGTTATGAACGTCGCTATAAAAATCAAGTGACAGGCATTGAAGTACGCAAAATCAATCACTCAGAAGAGTCAAATAAAAATGGCTACACTTATATCATCAATGTTGAATATCAAGTATTTACAACAGGCCCTACTGCAAAACCAGTAGCACTGCCTGCTGAAGTTATTAAATTTCAAGGTGCTAAAAAAGACGATATTGTTCAATACACGATTCCAAGCTTTAGATTTAGAGTTTCCCCCTTGGCTGTTTTTGGTGCAGTCAAAATAGAATATGACATGAGTACTTTTAACCCACCATTACTGTTACAAAGTTACCCTGAAAAACAAAAACTTGTTGCATGTTTAATCATCTTGGCGATTAGTCTAATTGGCTTACTTTACATTTTAGGCTCACGCGCTTGGATGCCTTTAATGGGAAGACCTTTTGCAAATGCAGCACGTACTCTAAAGAAATTAAAAGCAAATGAAGATGATGTTCGCAAAGCTATATCGCTTATTCATCAAGCACTTAATTCCACCTCTAAAACAAGCGTATTCAACGATAGCATTCATCTTTTCTGCGTAGAAAACAAGAAATTCAACCCGCTAGAAACCGAATTAAAACGGTTTTTTGAAATGTCACACGCTGTCTTTTTTGATACACAGCATCAATCAAGCAATCATGAAAAAAACATGCAATGGCTGCGTAGATTTTGTCGCCAATGCCGGGACTGTGAACGTGGTCTAGTGCCCAGTTTAAAATCAACCGAAGTATTGAAAAAGTAAGCAGTTAAGTCATGTTAAACCCGTCCTTTTATTTCAATACACCCTGGGTATTACTTTTACTACCATTGGCAATATTGCCTTTGTTACTAGCTCGTGCGCACAATCAACGCTACTCTTGGACAGCTCTATTACCCAAAGATCGTTTATCTGATTTGATCGGAATCGTATTAAAAGCACTCTCAGTGCTTGCTTTAGCATTTATTATTATTGGAATGGCTGGCCCACATAGCCAGCAACAACAAATTGATCGTATTGGTGTGGGAGCCCAAATCGCGCTGGTTCTAGACCGAAGCGCAAGTATGGACGACCCATTCTCAGGTGGTGATGCGTCCAATGGGAAGGTAGGCGAAACAAAATCAGTCGCTGCTAGCCGCTTAATTACGCAATTCATTAATTCACGTCAAAACGATATGTTTGGCATGATTACTTTTAGTAATTCAGCCATGTATGTATTACCGCTCACTGAGAATAAAGTAGCAGTTCTTGCGGCAGTGCAAGCAACAGCTGGCAATGCGCTTTTTCAAACTAATATTGGTAGCGGACTTACTAGTGGCGCCGGCTTATTCGATAAAGTACCAGACTCTGGCTCGCGCGCTTTAATATTACTATCTGACGGCGGTGGTCGTATCGATGCTGATACCCAACAAAAAATTCGCGAATGGTTGGATCGATTACACATTGGTTTATATTGGATCGTATTACGCCAACCAGGTGGATTGAGTATTTTTGATACAACTTATGTACCACCTGAAGACTCTGCACTTCCTCCGCAAATTGAATTGAATGAGTTTTTTAAAACATTAAACTCACCATTCCATGCATATGAAGCTGATGATCCAAAATCACTCGCTGCAGCAATTGCTGATATCAACCAAAAAGAGAAAAAGCCTATCCGATACCATGAACAAATTGCAGGCAAAAACTTTACACATCTTTTTTATTTGCTAGCTGCTTTGATGGTTGGTTTTTTATTACTCGTCAAATATTTAGAAGTCAGAACCTGGGATTAAGAGTGAGATAAGTAATGATTAAAATGCTCAATACAAGAAAACTAACGTGGCTTTTTATAATTCTAGCCATTGCTAGTTCGGCCGGCGCCGCTTATGAAGTTCATAGAATCGTAGAAATTAAAGCATTTAATGATGCGATTTTGCATGCAAAGTCCCCCAAAACAGATATGCAAAGCTTTCAAGCTAAATATGCCACTGCATACTGGTTAGCTAAAAATGAACGCTATAAAGAGTCAACCTTGCTTTATACGCATTTACTAGAGAAATCAAACGATAAGCAAAAAGCATCTATTCAACATAACCTTGGAAATATTTACTTTTTACGTGGCATAGCTATTAACGGCACTAACATGACAGTTGGTAAAGAGACTGAATATTTGTTTAGACAAGCTAAAAACTTATATCAACAATCTCTCAAAATTGATAATAGCAACTGGGGTACTCGCCACAACCTAGATCGATTAATTATGCTGCTACCAGGCACACCAACTCCAGGTGTGGGGGAATCAGATTCACCAGGCCTCATTATGGGCAATATTCCAGTTGGCTTACCTTAAATTGAACCATATCCAATGAAAAAACTGATTGCTTTTTTTAGAGGTCGTCGCGATGTTAGCTTGCTTGGTGCTGCTTTTTTGCTTCTCATTATTGCAGCGTTCAAGCCAACGATCC
>JBEIDM010000053.1:0-7199 GCA_040383445.1 Candidatus Methylopumilus sp.
AACTCGTCGCACTTGGCGCAAATGAAATTCTAGCTTCACTAGAAACGCACTAATTCATCATGCAACCATTGCTCAGCAATCGCACTATCGCTATTACGCGGCCTGCTGGGCAAGCTGGAAAATTAAGCACCTTAATTGAAGCCGCTGGTGGCAAGCCATTATTATTCCCACTCATCAGCATTACAGCGCTCAACAATTACGATGTATTTGATAAAGCCACATCCAATCTTAAAGATTACGATTGGGCTATTTTTATTAGCAGTAATGCTGTTCAAAATAGCTTACCTAGATTAAGTAAGCAGATTAAATTACTTCCAAAAACACTTAAATTTGCAGCCATTGGCCCAAGCACCGCATCTGAATTAAATGCTTTTGGCATTGAAAATGTGTTCATCCCAAAAGATCGATTTGATAGTGAAAGCTTGCTCGCACTAGCAGAAATGCAAAACATGACGGATCAAAAAGTCATGATTTTCAGAGGTGTTGGTGGAAGAGAAGTATTAGCAGAATCATTAAAATTACGTGGTGCGCACGTTGATTTTGCAGAATCATATCAACGCATCAACCCACAAACCAATACAAAAATTTTAGATGATCAATGGCATAACAAGACGCTCGATGCCTTGGTCATCACAAGCTCTGAAGCGATGCGCCACTTAATCGACCTGGCTAAAAATACAGCATGGCTTAAACAAATTAAGATTTGTGTTAACCACCTAAGAATCGCTGAAGAAGCCGACAATTTGGGCTTAAATATCAGCGTAGCAGAGACTTCAGGTGATGAAGCAATGCTTAAATGCCTCATCAAAACCTTAAAGGACTAATCAAGATTTTCGCGTAAACCGCAATATGCTTTAAAATGCTGGTTTACGCTGTTATTCAAAGCCAATATCTAAATGAGCCTGACCAAAAAATTTGCGACTGATGATGTTCGCATCAAAGAAATCAAAGCGCTTAAACCGCCTTCAGATTTGCTTGATGCTATGCAAGCAAGCCAAGCAACCACTGACAACATCTTAGCGACGCGCGAAGCAATCCATCATGTATTACACAGTGGCGATGACCGTCTGCTCGTCATCATTGGGCCATGTTCAATCCATGACGAAAAAGCTGGTCTTGAATATGCGCAACGTTTGTTAGCGCAAAAAACGCTACACGAAAAAGAATTGATTATTGTCATGCGCGTGTACTTTGAAAAGCCACGCACAACGGTGGGTTGGAAGGGCTTAATTAACGACCCTTACCTAGATGGCAGTTTCCAAATCAATGATGGCTTAGCATTAGCGAGACGCTTCTTACTTGAAGTCAACGAACTTGGCATGCCTGCAGGCACGGAATTCTTAGACACCATTACGCCACAATACACAGCTGATTTAGTAAGCTGGGGCGCAATTGGCGCACGTACAACAGAATCACAAGTACATCGCGAATTGGCTTCCGGCCTATCATGCCCTGTTGGTTTCAAAAACGGCACTGACGGTAATATCCGTATCGCTGTTGATGCAATTAAAGCAGCAGCGAGTCCGCATCACTTCTTATCAGTTACAAAAGAAGGCCAATCAGCGATTGTCTCAACATCTGGCAATGAAGATTGCCACGTGATTTTACGTGGTGGCAAAACCCCTAATTACGATGCTAAAAGTGTTGCAGAAGCAAGCACCGAACTTGCAGCTTCAGGTTTAACGCCTAAAGTGATGATTGATTGTTCGCACGCGAATAGCTCTAAACAATATAAATTGCAGTTAGAAGTTGCAGAAAATATTGCTGAACAATTAAAGCAAGGTGATGAACATATTATTGGCGTGATGGTGGAATCACACCTTAATGAAGGTCGCCAAGATCACACGCCTGGTTGCACACTTGAGCACGGGAAATCAATTACTGATCCATGCTTAGGTTGGGACGACACGCTAAAAATTCTTGATGTTTTAGCAGAGGGCGTTCGCGCTAGACGTAGAGTTCATGAAGACGATTTACAGGATTAAGTTTTAAAAAAATGCTCAATAAAAAAGCTCGCGATTGCGAGCTTTTTTATTGTCTAATTAAGTGCTGATATTACCAGCCTCTATCATCATTATTTTGTCGGTGAGATATTCAATCTCCGACATATCGTGACTCACATAAATCATAGGAATTTTAATTTCATCTTTGATTAATTTTAAAAACGGTAAAATTTGCTGTCTCAACCGCATATCCAAAGAAGACAAAGGCTCATCTAACAAAAGTAATTTTGGCGAAGTTAATAAGGCTCTTCCCAAAGCGACGCGCTGAATTTCTCCACCTGATAATTCATGTGGACGACGCGCTAAGAAATATGACAATTCAAGCATCTCAACAATCGCATCAAATTGAATCACTCGATTTTCTTCAGCGATTAAATTTAATCCGTACGTTAAATTCTTTCTAATGCTTAAGTGTGGGAATAATCTTCCATCCTGAAATAACGTACCAATGCGCCTCATATGAGGTGCAAGATTCACTCTTTTTGCACTATCAAATAAACAACTGCCATCTAATATGATATGACCTGAATCCGGTTTAATAAAACCACCAAGCAAACCAAGCAAAGTGCTCTTGCCTGATCCAGAAGGTCCAAACAAGCCAGTCACTGACGACTCGATTTTTTGCTGCACATTCACAACAAAATCACCACGAGCAAAACGAATATGAATATCTAACATATTTAGATTCGCCCCATTTTCTTGGCCATTCTGCGCTCTAATAAATTACTAACAATCAGTGCACTCAGCGCAATCAAAATACTAATAATCACCAAGCGCATTGCAATCATATCGCCACCTGGCATTTGAGTATAAGTGTATATCGCTAATGGCAATGTTCTCGTCTCACCTTCGATATTACCGACGAAAGTAATCGTTGCACCGAACTCACCCAAGCTGCGACTAAACGCCAAAATAAGACCTGTCACAATGCCAGGCATTGCAAGCGGCAATGTGATTGTAAAAAACACGCGCCATGGACTAGCGCCTAAAGACTGGGCGGCAAGCTCCAACTTTCGATCTATTTGGCTCATCGCCAACCGAGTAGAACGCACCATCAACGGAAATCCCATGACAGCAGAAGCAATCGCAGCGCCCAGCCATGTAAAGGCAATTGTGATGCCAAAATGTTGCTTCAACCAATGTCCAACTAGACCCTGACCACCAAGTAACATCAGCAATAAAAATCCCGGAACAACTGGCGGAAGGATGAGGGGAATATGGACTAAACCATCTAACAATGACTTTCCAAAAAACTCTTTTTTGGCCAATAACCAAGCGACCAAAATAGCAGGCACGATAATCAATAGCGTACAAACAGCAGCAACCTTAATCGAGAGACTTAAAGCCTCAATTTCGGCATGACTTAGTACAAATAAATTAGCGTCTATCAATGGATAACCTTACTGTTTAGGATGAATATTAAATCCGTATTTTTTGAAAATATTCATTGCTTCTTCTGATTGCAAATAACTTAAATAAGCCTTAGCGCTTTCTTTCGAATTAACGGTCATTGCAACTGGATATAACACTGGACTATGTGTTGATTCTGGGAATGTTCCTACTAAATCGACCTTACTCGAAACCTTGGCATCTGTTTCATAAACAATACCAACATTACATTCCGCTCGCTCTACAAAAGCTAATGCACCCCTGACATCCTGTGTGCCCACTATTCTAGATTTAATGTCTTTCCACCAGCCAAGATTGGTCAATGCTTCTTTTGCATAAATACCCACAGGAACCGACTCAACATCGCCCGTACATAAACGACCGTCAAATGCTTTAACGATAGCAAAACCTTCCTCAAACCTCACCTCAAAAGATTGCCCTTTTGGCACAATCAAAACCAATGTATTAGCTAAAAGATTTTTTCTTGAGGATTTGTTAACAAGAGATTTTTCTTGTAGATAATTCATCCACTTTAAATCTGCTGAAATAAATAGATCTGCTGGCGCACCATTTTCAATTTGTTTAGCAAGCACAGAAGATGAAGCAAAAGAATGAGCGACTTTTATACCCGTTTCTTTTTCATACTTTGTACTAATTTCACTCAGTGCATTAGTTAAACTCGCCGCTGCAAAAACTGTGATTTTAGAATCAGCAAAAACATGAGATGAAAAGCCAATTGATGTGAAAGCAATTACAAATAGGCATCTTAAAAAGATATTCAACATCAATTAATCTTTAGGTAAAGGATTGGCATAAGTAAAAGCATCTGAGAAGAATTCATCTGCTGGTAAACCCTGCGCTTTAAAGTCTTTAAGCGCGGCTTCAATCATGCCAGGCGCGCCACAACAATAAACCTGATAAGCACTTAAATCTGCAAAATCCTCTAGCACTGCCTGATGCACTAAGCCCACACGGCTTTTCCAATCATCAGCGGCTAATGGTTCAGACAACACCGGTACAAATTTGATATGCGGCATCATGCTTGCCCAAGCTTGCGGTAAGTCAAGCATGTATAAATCTTCACGTGTTTTAGCACCCCAATACAGCGTGACTTCTCGTTGTATATTCTGATGAATAAGATGCTCAATGATGCCTTTAATTGGCGCAAAGCCAGTACCGCCAGCCACCATCACAATTGGTTTCTGGCTATCTTCTCTTAGATAAAAACTCCCAAATGGTGCTTCTATCCTTAAAATCGCTTTTTCTTGCAGCTCATTAAATACATATTCAGTAAACGCACCACCAGGAACCAAGCGAAGATGCAGTTCTAAAAACTGGTCATCATGTGGCGCATTAGCCAATGAAAATGCACGGCGCTTACCATCTTTCATAATGAACTCAATATACTGCCCCGCCATAAATTGCAAACGCTCATTACTTGGCAGCTTCAAGAACAAAGCCATTACATCGTGCGAACGCTTTTCCATTCTTTCTACGCGAACAGGCAAGATACGCGGACGAATGGCATCGCCCCCAACTTCACGACATTCAATCACCAAATCACTCAGTGGTTTTGCACAGCAAAATAAAGCCATGCCGGCCTCAATCTCAGCAGAGGACAAAGCAGTATTTTGATATTCCAAATACTCGACCTGCCCCTCAATCAGCTTGCCTTTACAGGCACCACAAGCACCGTTACGGCAGCCGTAAGGTAAATTAAAACCCGCATCAATGGCGGCATTAAGAACAGTTTCTTCATTGGCCACAGAATAAGTATGGCCACTAGGTTTAATGGTGACTTGATAAGACATAACGAATCCTACTTTAATATTCTTTTAACTATTTTAATCTTCGCGCTTGTACTCACCTTCAATCACATCATCATTCGCTGGCGCCTGATAATGTTGACCAAAAGGAGAAGCCGTTTTATTTGGTTTTGCAGATGGAATTAATAACAAAATCACTGCTAGTACATCCGTAATCACCCCAGGCAGCATCAATAAAACACCTGCGATTAAATTCTTTAAACTACTAAACACAGCGCCTGGCAATGAAGTTCCCTGTGTCAGGGTTTGCATCATGCGGCCCGTAAACGCCAGTTTCTCTTCTTGAATCAGTCGCCAGCCCAACACGCCAACGACAACTAAATAAACCAATAATAACCAACCATATTTCTGGGCAAGATCAATTAACAACCATATCTCCAAGGCTGGAAATGCGAGTAAAATTGCCGCTATGATGAAAAACCGCATGAATGCTTCCTTAAAATTTGAACGCGTCAGATTACATATCAATGGCGACTCGAATGGGCTTTTTCAAGCACAAGGCACCTTATAAATGAATGCGACTGCAAATAACCCTGCTATTGTAGTGCTAAGCAATCTGCCAGATAAAGAAAGTGCAGATAAATTAGCAGAATATTTAATTAAAAATAAACTCGCCGCTTGCATCAATATCCTTGCACCATGTCAGTCTATCTATGAATGGCAAGGCAAAATCGAGCATGCCACTGAATTTCCAGTCGTTATTAAAACCAATCAAGCTTTATATCGCGAAGTAGAACAAGCCATTTTACAAAACCATCCATACGAACTTCCTGAAATCATACAGGTCAGTATTGATGACGGTTATTCGCCCTATCTTGCTTGGATCAACGAAACTTTAAAATAGGATATTTCATTGAAACGATTTTCTATTATTGCAGCCAGCTTATTGGGCTTATTCATCGCGTTAACCTCGGTGCAAGCAGCTGAAAACTCTTCTAGCCAACAAAATAGCTTTGTTGAATCCAGTGAAGATACTTTTTTATCGCCAGACCAAGCATTCAAACTCAATATTCGCGCGATTGATGCAACAACCCTCAATGCGGAATTTACGATTGCTAGCGGACATTATTTATATCGAGACAAAATCAAATTTGAATCTAGCAATAATAAGATCAGCGAATTAGTCCTTCCTAAAGGCGATATCAAACAAGATAGCCACTTTGGGCAAACTGAAGTTTTTCATCAAAGCTTCTCAACACTGATTAAACTCAGCAATCCTATTTCTGCAGGTAAACCAGTTGCAATCACCGCAACCTACCAAGGCTGTAGTGAAAAAGGATTATGTTATTCACCTATTCGCAAAAATATCGATGTTGATGTTAATAAAACCAAGGACACAAATAATGATGACCAAGCCACCACCTTATTAAAAGGCGGAAAAATCTGGCTCATCATCGCCGGCTTCTTTGGCTTCGGCCTACTGCTTGCTCTCACGCCATGTGTTTTACCTATGATTCCAATTCTCTCTGGCATTATTGTGGGCGACAAAAAAGTGCATCATCACGCCACCAGTCGCTTACACGCTTTTAACTTATCGCTCGCCTATACATTAGGTATGGCCTTGAGTTATACCTTAGCCGGAATTGCCGCTGGACTATCAGGTCAATTACTCAGTAACGCATTACAAAATCCTTGGGTGCTCAGTGCCACCGCTCTCATTTTTGTCGCACTCGCCATGTCCATGTTTGGGCTTTATGAACTAAGGTTACCTAGCCGCATTGAAACCCGTATGGCAAATATGGCCAACAATATTAAAGGCGGCCAATGCTTAGGGGTATTTTCAATGGGCGCCTTATCAGCACTCATTGTCAGCCCTTGTGTGGCGGCTCCTCTTGCTGGCGCACTCATTTACATCAGCCAAACACATGACGTAGTATTGGGTGGCGTCGCTTTATTCTCACTCTCTATTGGCATGGGCGTTCCGCTTCTTCTTATTGGCGCTTCTGCGGGACACATATTGCCTAAAGCCGGCCCGTGGATG
>JBEIDM010000054.1:0-7038 GCA_040383445.1 Candidatus Methylopumilus sp.
GAACAGGTAGCCGCAATGAAGGAAGCAGGCCTTCCAAATATCGACATGGTAATTGTGAATCTTTATCCATTCCGCGAAACTATTGCAAAACCAAATTGCAGCTTAGAAGATGCAATTGAGAATATCGATATTGGTGGCCCAACCATGGTGCGCGCTGCGGCAAAAAACTATCATCATGTGGCGATTGTGACTGACCCAGATGACTACGCTGTCATCTCACGCGAGATGACTTCTAGCAAAGGCGCTATTGGTGCTGAAACACGTTTGATGTTAGCTAAAAAAGCGTTTTCACATACAGCTGAATATGATGGTGCAATTAGCAACTATCTCACCAGCCTCAATGAAACTGGTGAAAAACTAGAGTTCCCAAATAAATACTCGACGCAACTCACCAAAGTGATGGATCTACGATATGGTGAAAATCCGCATCAAAATGCTGCGTTTTACCGTGACGCTAATGTTCCTGCTGGCGCATTAGCAAGCTTCAATCAAATTCAAGGCAAAGAGCTTTCATACAACAACATTGGCGATGCAGATGCTGCTTGGGAATGTGTAAAAACCTTTGATGTGCCAGCTTGCGTCATTGTTAAACATGCGAATCCATGTGGCGTGGCAGTTGCACCAACCCTACTTGAGACTTATCAAAAAGCGTTCAGTACAGACCCAACTTCAGCCTTTGGTGGAATTATCGCGTTTAACCGTGAAATTGATGCTGCAACAGCTGAAGCTGTTGTTAAGCAATTTGTTGAAGTGGTTATTGCCCCAGCAGTATCAGATGCAGCCAAACAAATTTTCGCTGCAAAAACGAATGTACGTGTATTAACCGTTGCGCTAGGTGTTGAACTTAACGCCCTTGAGTACAAACGTGTAGGCGGTGGTTTATTAGTACAAACGCCTGATGCCCTTAACGTCACACCAGCACAATTTAAAATTGTGACTAAAAAACAACCAACCCCACAACAACTTGAAGACTTACTCTTTGCGTGGCGCGTTGCAAAATTTGTTAAATCGAATGCGATTGTATTCTGCGCAAACGGCATGACTTTAGGTGTTGGCGCAGGCCAAATGAGTCGTGTGGACAGTACAAAAATCGCAGCGATTAAAGCACAAAATGCAAACCTTTCATTGAAAGGTGCTGCCGTTGCTTCTGACGCATTCTTCCCATTCCGTGATGGTGTTGATGTGTTGGCTGAAGCAGGTGCGGCTTGTGTGATTCAACCAGGCGGCAGCATCCGAGATGAAGATGTCATTGCTGCCGCTGATGAGCATGGCCTGGCTATGGTACTGACCGGCTTCCGTCATTTCCGTCACTAATTAATTACTGGGAATAAATAATGAAAGTCATGATTATTGGTGGTGGCGGACGTGAACATGCTTTGGCATGGAAGGTCACTCAAAACAAATCGGTAAGTCGCGTATACGTAGCACCAGGTAATGCTGGTACTGCACTTAATCCAGATATGTTGAACGTACCTATCACAAGGGTATCTGAGCTTGTTGAGTTCGCAAAAAAAGAACAGATCGGCCTCACCATTGTTGGCCCAGAAGCAACGCTTTCACAAGGTGTTGTTGATGCATTTCGTGCCAATGGCTTAAAGATTTTTGGTCCAACAAAAGCAGCAGCGCAATTAGAGTCTTCTAAGGATTACGCCAAAGCTTTTATGATGCGCCATAAAATTCCAACAGCGGCTTATGCAACTTTTACTGATCCAAAAGAAGCCCATGATTATGTGAACGCACAAGGCGCACCGATTGTGATTAAAGCAGATGGATTAGCCGCTGGCAAAGGTGTTGTCGTTGCAATGACTTTAGATGAAGCACACGAAGCCATTGATTCCATGCTTTCAGACAACAAACTTGGCAGTGCTGGCGCACGGGTAGTGATTGAAGAGTTTTTAACTGGTGAAGAAGCTAGCTTTATTGTAATGGTGGATGGCAAAAATATTCTCGCCCTCGCTACCAGCCAAGATCACAAACGTCTACTCGATGGCGATCAAGGGCCTAATACTGGCGGAATGGGGGCTTATTCTCCAGCCCCTGTTGTCACCCCAACTATTCATGCAAAAGTCATGCGTGAAATTATTAAACCAACTGTTGAAGGCATGGCTGCCGATGGCATTCCATATACTGGTTTCTTGTATGCCGGTTTAATGATTAGCCCAAACGGCGATGTGAAGACTTTGGAATTTAACTGCCGCATGGGTGATCCAGAAACTCAGCCGATTATGCTGCGTTTAAAAAGCGATTTGGTTAAATTAGCTGAGCATGCTGTAAATGGCACATTAGATCAAACTGAAGCTGAATGGGACAGACGCACTGCGCTTGGGGTGGTGATGGCCTCAGCTAATTATCCTGATACACCACGCACTGGTGACGTCATTAATGGTCTACCTAAAGGCTCTGATGACATGCAAGTTTTCCATGCAGGCACAGCAATGAAAAATGATCAAGTCGTCACTAGTGGCGGTCGTGTTTTATGTGTAACAGCACTTGGCGAAACTGTTAAATATGCACAATCACAAGCTTATCAAGCATTAGCTGAGATTAAATTTGATGGGGCACAATATCGACAAGATATTGGCTATCGGGCAGTTAAAGGTTAGCTGACATTGAATCCACGAAGCCTTCAACATTTTTTGAATACTGGGGGAGTGGTTGCATATCCCACAGAGGCTGTTTTTGGTTTGGGTTGCGACCCGAATAATCGTAAAGCCGTTCAACGTATTTTAAAAATTAAAGGTCGTCCGCAACGCAAAGGTTTAATCTTAGTTGCTGATGAATTCAGCCGTTTAAAGCAATTTATTGCGCCACTTAGCAGCACTCAGATGGAACAAATGCAGCAGTCATGGGGCAATCCAAAAAAACCTCACACTTGGATCGTGCCTGCTGCCAAAAATTGTCCGAAATGGATTACTGGCAGACATCGGAGCATCGCTGTTCGCGTCAGCAGTCATCCTTTTACGGCAAAGTTGTGTAAAAACTCAGGGATGGCTTTAGTTTCAACAAGCGCCAACCGCAGTGGTTGCCAAGCCGCTAAAACCGATAAAAAATGTTACCAATTATTCGGTGAACAAGTTCGCGTATTACGCGGTAAAACTGCAGGCGCTAAAAGACCCTCTACCATCCAAGACCTTATCTCAGGAAGAATACTTAGAAAGTAATGTATGTCTATTAACCCTCAAGCTGTTTATGAATATTTACAGGGTCTACAAAACCGAATTGTTGAAGCTGTTGAATTGATCGACGGTAAGAATTTTCTGAACGACACCTGGCAACGTCCAGAAGGTGGTGGCGGTACCTCTTGCATGCTCGAAGAAGGCAATGTATTTGAACGCGCTGGCGTTGGTTTCTCACATGTCAAAGGTAACAAGCTTCCACCAGCAGCTACAGCAGCTCATCCTGAAGCTGCAGGCAGAACATGGGAGGCGATGGGTGTTTCTTTAGTATTTCATCCACGCAATCCTTATATTCCAACAGTACATATGAATGTGCGATTCTTTGTCGCAAAAGCTTCTACCAATCCAGACAACCCTAACGCTAAAAATGAACAGGATATTTGGTGGTTTGGTGGTGGCATGGATCTCACACCTTATTATGGATTTGAAGAAGACGCAGAGCATTTTCATCGCACTTGCCGCGATGCACTCGACTCATTTAGTGAAGATTTATACCCAAAATTCAAACATGAATGTGATGCTTACTTTCATCTAAAGCACCGAAATGAGCCGCGTGGTATTGGTGGTATTTTCTTTGATGATTTTAATCAACTTGGATTCGACAAAAGCTTTGCTATGTTAAAAGCGATAGGCGATGCTTTCACTAATGCTTACTTACCGATTGTGCAACGTCGCAAGGGCTTGACTTATGGTGAACGTGAACGCGATTTTCAAGCTTATCGTCGTGGTCGATACGTTGAGTTCAACTTAGTATTTGATCGAGGCACTTTATTTGGCCTGCAGTCTAATGGTCGCACCGAATCTATTTTGTTATCAATGCCGCCTATTGTGAAATGGCGTTATGACTGGAAGCCAGAAGCTGGTAGTCCAGAAGCTAAGCTTTATACTGACTTTTTAATTAATAAAAATTGGTTAAATCTATGAGTACCGTTGATCAACAAGAAGTCAAAAAACACGCGCAAGATTTGCTAGATTTTATCGATGCAAGTCCGAGTCCTTGGCATGCTGTAGCGAGTACAGAAACTCTACTTCAACAAAATGGATTTACCCCACTCAATGAAAGCGACCATTGGCAATTAAGTTCGGGTGGTCAGCATTACGTTATTCGCGGTGGCGGTTCTATTATTGCTTTTATTGTTGGTAGCAAATCACTAGTTGAAACAGGCTTCAACATGGTGAGCGCACATACCGATTCTCCGGGATTGAGACTTAAACCTCACGCTGCTTTTAGTAGCGATGGCTTAATTCGTATAGGCGTAGAAGTTTATGGCGGACCAATTTTAGCAACATTCACTGACCGTGATTTAAGTATTGCAGGCCGAGTCAACGTCCGCGCGCCATCTGGATTTGAAACTAGATTAATTAAATTCGATCAAGCCTTAATTCGTTTACCTAATCTAGCCATTCATATGAATCGTGAAGTGAATGACAAAGGCCTTAAATTAAACAAGCAAACTGAGTTGCCACTTATTTTTGGTGAAAGCGAAGATGGTGTTGCTGCAGAACAACAATTTTTAAATCATATCGCTCAAGCATTAGAAGTTACTGTGGCAGATATCATTAATTTTGAACTCAATGTTTTCGATACCCAAAAAGGGGCGATTTGGGGACAGCATCAAGAATTCATTGCAGATAGCCAACTGGATAATTTAGCTTCCTGTCACGCTGCAATTACTGCACTAACAAATACAAAACAACCAACTTACACAGCGGTTTGTGCTTTATTTGATCATGAAGAAGTCGGCAGTGAGAGTGCTACGGGCGCAAGTGGAAGTTTCTTAGCTGACGTCATTCATCGCATAGGCTTAAGCCAAAACCTAGGCCAAGAAGATACTTTGCGTGCACTAGCGAAGAGTTTTTTCATTAGTGCTGATATGGCACATGCATACCATCCGAACCATGCCAGCAGTTATGAACCATGCCACCATGCTCTAGTGAATAAAGGACCCGTCATTAAAACCAATGCTAATCAGCGTTATGCCACCAGCGCAGACTCAGCAGCAAAGTTTATCGGCTTATGTGAACAAGCAGGTGTGCCTTATCAACAATATGCACATCGTACTGATTTAGGTTGCGGTAGCACTATTGGGCCCATCGTTGCATCCCGCCTTGGGGTCAATAGTGTAGATGTTGGCTCACCGATGTGGGCAATGCACAGCTTGCGCGAAAGTGCTGGTGTACTCGACCACACTTACATGATTACGGTACTATCAAAGCATTACAATTAACCACCGGATAGTTAACAGATCAACCTTCCATTAGGAGATTTACGTGCTAGCAAACATGTTTAAACAGATTTTCCGCACCAAACCAATCTCATCAAAAAGTGAAGGGGAGCTTAAACGATGCTTGAGTGCTTTTGATCTAACCTTACTTGGCATTGGCGCGATTATTGGCACAGGTATTTTCGTTCTAACTGGGATTGCTGCAGCACATCAATCTGGCCCAGCCGTCGTATTATCATTTGTGGTATCTGGCACAGCTTGTGCCTTTGCTGCATTGGCTTATGCAGAATTAGCAGCAGCTGTTGGTGGATGTGGAAGCGCGTACGGCTATAGCTATGTGGCTTTTGGTGAAATCGTCGCCTGGATTATCGGCTGGATTTTATTACTTGAATACAGCGTATCAGTAGCAGCCGTTGCTAACGGTTGGTCTGGCTACTTTAACAATGCCTTACATGCAATTGGAATGGGGTTGCCCGAGTACCTCACGAAATCACCCGAACTTGGCGGCATCATCAATCTTCCTGCCAGTTTGATTATTCTGATTTTGATGGGCATGTTAATGAAAGGCGCTAAACAAAGCGCACAACTAAATACCGCCATGGTGTTTGTGAAACTTCTGGCCATTACTGTTTTTATTGGCGTTGCAGTGTTTAATGTTCACCCTGAAAATTGGCATCCCTTTATTCCTTATGGATGGTTCAATACATTACCTGACGGCAAAACTGTGGGTGTACTCGCTGGCGCCTCTTTAGTCTTTTTTGCTTATGTTGGATTTGATGCGGTTTCAACCGCAGTTGAAGAAGCAAAGAATCCACAACGTGATGTGCCGATTGGCATTATTGCGTCACTTACTTTCTGTACCATTATTTATGTAATTGTTGCTGGCTTGCTAACAGGCATCGTACCTTACACCAGCTTAGGCGTTGATCATCCAGTTGCTTTTGCGCTTGAATCCATTGGCTACAATTGGGCATCAGCTTTAGTTTCAACGGGCGTCATTGCAGGTTTAACCACAGTGATGCTTGTGCTTTACTATGGCCTAACTCGCATTATTCTCGCCATGAGCCGTGACGGCCTACTCACGCCTTACCTAGCAAAGGTCAATCCAAGCACCCAAACACCTGTTCGAGTGATCGCGATCACCGGTGTAATTATGTCGGTTGCCGCAGGCCTAATTCCACTAGGTGCTCTTGCAGAACTAGTAAATATCGGAACCTTGGCTGCATTTGTTTTAGTATGTTTGGGCGTCATTGTTTTGAGAAGAACGCAACCCAAATTAAAGCGACCATTTAAAAATCCTTTTAGCCCACTATTTCCAGCATTAGGAATGCTTTCTTGTGGCGCATTAATGGCATTTTTACCACAACAAACTTGGACGCGATTTTTAATGTGGCTAGGCTTAGGCATCGTCATTTACTTTGTCTATTCCATAAGACATAGCAAACTTAAAAAATCCTAATCGGGTTAATTAATAAACAAAAAAGCCAGTCTTTTGGACTGGCTTTTTTTATTCTGATTAATCTAAGGTTGTTAGATTACAGTGACAATACCCAATGAACGATAGTTTTGATATCTTCATCTTTAACTTGTGGGCTATTTGCTGGCATTGGAATTGGACCCCAAACACCGCTACCGCC
>JBEIDM010000055.1:0-7028 GCA_040383445.1 Candidatus Methylopumilus sp.
GCACGAACAATAATCAGACGAACATCTTCACGATTAGTTGGCAGAATTAATTTTCGTGAAGCCTCAGGATCTTCCAAGGCATGAATGCCAGCCGCCGCCAATAAAGGGGTGGTTTCTTCAAAAATTCGACCTTTGGATAATGCAATCGTAATCATATTATTATCTACTTAATTGTTAGGATAAGCGCTTAACGTTAGCACCTAAAGCATTAAACTTTTCTTCTAGATCTTCGTATCCACGATCTAAATGATAGATACGCTCAATCACAGTCTGACCTTTAGCCACCAGACCAGCTAGAACCAAGCTAGCAGAAGCTCTTAAGTCTGTTGCCATGACAGTTGCACCCTCAAGCTCAGAAACACCTTTTACAAGCGCAGTATTGCCATCAATATCAATGTCTGCACCTAACCGCTGCATCTCTTGTACATGCATAAAACGATTTTCAAAAATTGTTTCAGTGACTTTAGATACACCAGAAGCGACGGTATTAAGTGCCATAAACTGTGCTTGCATATCCGTTGGAAAAGCTGGGTGTGGTGCCGTACGAATATTGACGGCTTTGAGCTTACCATCACTTTTTACTGTAATCGTATTAGCATCACTTAAGACTGTTGCACCAGCTTCACGTAACTTTTCAATGACTGCATCAAGTAAGTGAGCGCTAACATTTAACAACTTAACTTCACCACCAGTCATTGCTGCAGCGACCATATAGGTTCCTGCTTCGATTCGATCACAAACTACTTGATGTTCAGCGCCATTGAGCTTCTCAACACCTTCAATTGTAATCACATCAGTACCAGCACCTTTGATCTTCGCACCCATCTTAATTAAACAATCTGCCATATCAACCACTTCTGGCTCTTTGGCTGCATTCTCAAGCACCGTTGTACCCTGAGCTAACGCTGCAGCCATCATAAGATTCTCTGTGCCAGTCACTGTGACTAAGTCCATGTAGTAACGAGCACCTTGCAAACGTTTATTAGGCAAATGTTCAGCACTCGCCTCAATATAACCATGCTCAATATGAATATTGGCGCCCATCGCCTGCAACCCTTTGATATGTAAATCCACAGGCCTAGACCCAATCGCGCAACCGCCAGGCAATGAAACCCGAGCTTTACCAAAACGAGCCAATAAAGGACCTAATACCAAAATAGAAGCACGCATGGTCTTTACCATCTCATAAGGTGCCTCTAATATTTTGATATTAGAGGCATCCAAATCGACCTTGTCAGCATTACGAGTAACAACAACGCCCATATGCTGGAGTAAGTTAATGGTCGTTCCCACATCTTTTAACTTAGGGACGCTAGACAATTTAAGTGGTGTTTCAGCCAACAAAGCAGCACAAAGAATAGGCAATGCTGCGTTTTTAGCACCTGAAATAGTGACCTCTCCATGCAGACGAGCACCACCTTGAATGACCAGTTTATCCAATTAATTTGCCGTTTCGATTAGTTTTTGTAATTCACCTTGCTCATACATACTACGCATAATGTCTGAGCCCCCAACAAATTCGCCGTTAATATACAACTGTGGAATAGTAGGCCAGTTTGCATACACTTTAATTCCATCACGAATTTCTGGATCAGCCAAAACATCGATTGCCAGAAGATCTTTAACACCACACGCCTGCAAAATTTGTATCGCTAAGCCAGAGAAGCCACATTGTGGAAATTTTGGGCTCCCTTTCATATAAAGCACAACTGAGTTACTTGTTACCTGACTTCTAATTTTTTCCTGAGTATCCATTTCTTCTCCTAATCTAAATTCTTTTTCCACTATTCGCCCAAGCTTCAGGGGTAAACGTCCGCATCGATAACGCATGGATTTCTGAGCGCATTCTATCGCCTAATGCCTTATAAACCAGCTGATGCTGTTGCACCATGCCTTTACCAACAAAAGCACTACTAACAATAATAGCCTCGAAATGCTGTCCATCATTACCGAGCACTTCAATATGCTCACAAGCTAAGCCACTAGCAATATAAGCCTTTAATTCATTTGCACTTAACATAAATTCTCAATAACTTTCTTAACCACGCAATTTATAACCAGCTCTTAACATTCCAATAGTTACCAATGATAGGGCAATAAAGCTAGCAATCACAACACTTAAACTAAACCATGGTGAAATATCACTCATCCCAAAAAAACCATATCTAAATCCATCAATCATATAAAAGAATGGATTGAAATGAGAGACAGTTTGCCATACTGGCGGTAAGGAATGAATGGAATAAAACACACCTGACAAGAAAGACAATGGCATGATGACAAAGTTTTGAAATGCCGCCATTTGATCAAACTTTTCAGCCCATAAACCAGCAATAATGCCAAATGCACCTAACATCCCACTCCCAAAAACTGCAAACGCCAGAATGATCCAAGGATGATTCAATGGTAAATCAATAAAACAAATAGAAACCAAGTAAATACTAAAACCTACGCATAGGCCACGAATGATAGATGCAGCTAAAAACGCTGAGAAAAATTCAATATAACTAAGCGGCGTTAACAATACAAATATGATATTACCCATCACTTTTGACTGGATTAAGCTAGACGAACTGTTTGCAAAAGCATTTTGCAATACAGACATCATAATAAGGCCTGGAATCAAAAATACTGTGTAAGGCACTCCAGGATAAACTTCAACACGAGAGCCGAGGACATGTGAAAAAATCAACAAATATAAAAGTGCCGTCATTACTGGAGCAGCGACTGTTTGAAAACCTACGCGCCAGAAACGTAAAAGCTCTTTTTTAAATAGCGTCCATGGACCGCGCATCCGTTGGCTAATTAAATTCATGAGCGTCCAATCAAATCAACAAACACATCTTCCAAGTCGGGCTCAATTAACTGCATATCTAAGACCGCTACGTTTGCGTTACGCAGTTCAGCCAACACGAATTCAATTTGAATGATTTCATTTAGATTAAGCATGTAATCTAAGGCATCCTGATGGCGAACCATTGCCGTTAATGACTGCGGAACGGCCGCACTCAACTTAAGTTTTAAATTTTTACCTGGAATACTCGCCAATAAGTTTTTTGTACTATCCAGAGCAATGACTTCACCTTGCTTCATTAGAGCAACCCGAGAACACAGTTCTTCAGCTTCCTCCAAATAATGTGTAGTGAGAATAATCGTATGACCTTCACGATTGAGACGTTTAATAAACTCCCACAGCGTGTGGCGCAACTCCACATCCACGCCTGCCGTTGGTTCATCCAAGACGATGACTGGCGGCTTGTGAACGAGCGCTTGAGCGATTAAAGCGCGACGCTTCATCCCGCCAGATAAGCGACGCATATTGGTATGGGCTTTATCAGTCAAGCCCAAACATTCAATGACTTCATCAACCCAAGGGTCGTTCTCATTGCCACGACCAAAATAACCTGCCTGGAAGCGTAGCATTTCTCGCAAGTTGAAAAATGGATCGAACACTAACTCTTGAGGAACAACACCAAGTGCATGACGTGCTTGACGATAATCCTTGAGCACATCGAAGCCCATCACAGAAAGAGAACCGCTTGTTGGGCGCAACAATCCAGCCAACAAATTGATAAGTGTAGATTTACCTGCCCCATTAGGACCCAGCAAAGCAAAAAACTCTCCCTGCTCAATATTCAGGTCAACGCCTTTCAATGCATGCAATGCACCAAAATGCTTATGAACTTGCGTTAATTGAATTGCGGGAATCATGTTAAAGCCTCAGACTTGCTTTGCAAGCCGATTAAATACATTAACGAGAGGTGTCAGGAATAAGATCAACCACACCATATAGGTTGATTAAGCTATGTAAGTTCTCAGGCAATTTTGTAAAGGTTAATTGACTGCCTTGATTCTGCGCTTGTCTTAACCACTCAAAAATCAAACTAATCGTAGCTGTATCAACATTTGTTACGCCAGAAAAGTCCATCTTAAGTTGCTTAGGAAAAATTTTTGTTTCGGCAAGCAAAGCATGTGTGGCCGACATACTAATGTCGCCACTCAATTTCCAAACCTTTTCTAATTTATTAATTTGTCCCAAAACTATTCCCGTATTAATTACTTGGCAAATTTAGCCTATTTCTTTGCGACGTGATTGCTTTTGTTTTTTTCGCTGATGCGCTGAATCAAACCGTCCATACCACCTTGACGAATTTCGGTGCTAAATTGGCCACGATAATTAGTCACCAGACTGACGCCCTCAATGACGATATCATAAACTTTCCAATTATCCGCCACCAATTCCAAGCTGTAATCAACACCTAAAGGCTGGCCACCTGGTT
Organism: Candidatus Methylopumilus sp.; assembly: GCA_040383445.1. GTDB lineage: Bacteria > Pseudomonadota > Gammaproteobacteria > Burkholderiales > Methylophilaceae > Methylopumilus_A. The sequence goes on from JBEIDM010000055.1 coordinate 4,281, forward strand.
GCAAAATAACTGTCTTAACAACAACTTGACTAGGATCGGAAATGTCACGTAATGGCTTGTACTCTATGGTTTGATTGCGATACTTAGATAAAGCTGAAGCATAGGTATGAATCAACAATGTACGGAACTCACGCTGAAAGGCCTCCTGTTGCTCCTTACTCGCCTTAGTGTAATTCTTACCCAACACCAAACGACTAACGCGATCAAAATTAAAATTAGGAAGAATCTTATCTTCTGCAAGAGCATAAACCTTCTCAGGATCGCTTTGAATGTCCTTATCTTTCTTCAGAATTGTAATCACGTCATCAGCGATAGATTTCACAAAAACATCTGCTGTCACGTTAGCAAATGTGATGCTTGAGAACATCACTAAAAACAAAGCCAATACATTATTCATTAATCTTTTCATTTTATTCCGCCGCTTTACTATCTGATTTATTTTCTGATGCTCTGTTATAAAGGAACTGACTGATCATCTTCTCTAACACAACCGCATCTTGCGTATGAGTGATCCTATCCCCCTCTTTTAAATTCACTTCCTCCCCGCCAGCCTCTAAGCCAACATACTGCTCACCTAAAAGGCCAGCAGTATAGATGTTTGCAAAAGTATCCTTCGGAAAGGCATAACGCTTATCCAACTTAAGAGTCACTTGTGCTTCGTAAGTTTTAGCATCAAAACGAATTCCATCAACACGGCCGATTACTACGCCAGCACTCTTCACCGGAGCACGTGGTTTTAAACCACCTATATTCTCAAAACCTGCTGTTACGGTATATGTTTCGCCAATATTACTCGAAGTTAAGTTACCTACTTTCAAGGCCAATCCCAAGATAGCAGCAACACCTAAAGCAACAAAAAAACCAACCCATAAATCTATTGTTGTACGTTCCATGACATCCTCAAAATGCTTTTAAGCAATCCTTAAAAAATACCTACGATTAAACCTTAATCATAAATGCCGTTAATATAAAATCCAGACCCAAGACTGCAAGTGACGAGTAAACAACTGTTCGAGTCGTGGCACGACTTACACCTTCAGCAGTTGGTGGCGCGTCATATCCTTCAAATAAAGCAATCATGGTACAAACAATACCAAACACAACACTCTTGATAACACCGTTAACGATATCTTCTCTAAAGTCTACACTCGCTTGCATTTGAGACCAAAATGCACCGCTATCAACACCAATCAATGGCACGGCAACAAAGTAACCACCTAAAACGCCAATCATTGAAAATAAAGCGGCTAAGATAGGCATTGAAATTATCCCGGCCAAAAAGCGAGGCGCAAGCACACGGCCGACTGGACTAACAGCCATCATCTCCATTGCTGACAACTGTTCAGTAGCGCGCATGAGCCCAATTTCAGCAGTAATCGCGGTCCCTGCACGACCTGCAAATAAGAGTGCAGTAACAACCGGGCCCAATTCACGCACTAAAGACAAGGCTACCAATACACCAATAGCCTCTGAAGAACCGTATTTCTGTAAAGTATTGTAGCCCTGCAAACCAAGAACCATACCAACAAAGAACGCTGATACTAAGATAATTAATAGGGATAAAACACCAGTCGCGTAAATTTCACGAACAATTAAGCTAGGACGTCTAATAGAGTCACCTAGATAAACTAGGATATAAAAAAATAATCTCCCACCAGCGCCAAGGTGCCAAACCCCCTCTATGAAATTATGGCCGATTTTAGCAATTGCAGATTTCAAACTTGAAAACATCTTAACCTCTTAACATTTCGAGCTTGTAATCAGCCGCTGGATAATGGAATGGAACAGGGCCATCAGCTTCACCATGCACAAATTGATGCACAAAAGGCATATCGGATTTACGCAATTCATCTGGCGTACCTTCAGCAACAACAACGCCCTGGGACACAAAGTAAACATAATCCACGAAAGAGAAAGTTTCGTGCACGTCATGAGTCACTACAATAGAAGTTGCACCTAGCGCATCATTAAGACGTCGAATTAGATTACAAACCACACCCATGGAAATGGGATCCAAACCGGCGAACGGCTCATCATACATAATGATCTGAGGATCTAAAGCAACCGCACGCGCCAGAGCAACACGACGTGCCATACCACCAGACAACTCAGTAGGCATCAAATTATGTGCGCCGCGAAGACCAACGGCATTAAGTTTTAGCATCACAAAGTCACGAATCATTGATTCAGGCAAATCAGTATGCTCACGAATAGGAAATGCGACGTTCTCATAAACTGATAAATCAGTGAATAAGGCGCCAAACTGAAACAACATACCCATTTTTCGACGCAAGTTAAACAACCCTTCGCGCCCCTGCTCATGCACAACCGCACCATCAACCTTAACTTCACCTTTCACAGGTTTTAGCTGTCCACCAATCAATCTGAGTAGTGTCGTTTTACCACTTCCACTTCCACCCATAATGGCGACAACCTTACCTCTAGGAAAGGACATATTAATGCCCTTATGAAGCAAACGCCCTCTATAGCCAAATGATAAATTGTTAATTTCGACGATGTTGTCGGACATGATTTTATGCTGTCAAATTTGTTAAGGCATTTTAAAACAAATTTGATCTTATTGATAATAGTTAAACAAAAAAGCCCGCAATTTTGCGGGCTTTTTTAAACACAACATTTTGTATTTATCTAAAATGACTGACAGACAGTATATATTCCGGTTGTTGTTGCTGTGACAGAATCTGGTAGAGTCACAACTGAAGGCGTCACTGTTTTAATCGTCTGCAC
>JBEIDM010000056.1:0-6908 GCA_040383445.1 Candidatus Methylopumilus sp.
AGGGCGAATTTTTCATGACGGTGCTCAATTAGATGCATCTGACGTCCAGGCCACTTATCAATCGTTACTTGATCTTAAGGACTCTCCACTATCTGCTGAGTTTTCTAATATTAAGCAAATTAAATTGCTTGATAAAAACACATTGGATTTTTATTTAGAACAAGCCGACCCTTATTTCCCTTCCAAGTTAATTATTGGTATTTTGCCAGCAGATGAAATTATGCAAGGCCGTGACTTTGGTCATCATCCGATTGGTAGTGGACCATTAAGGTTTGTGTCGTGGCAGGACACGCTCCAGCTTATGCGAGTAAGTGACGGTCAAAAGATTAGTTTGCTTGAAGTCAAAGATCCAACAGTGCGTATCCTAAAACTCAAGCGTGGTGAAATTGATTTGTTGCAAGGAGACTTAACCCCTGAATTGGTGCGCTATCTAAAGCATCAAGTTGATTTAAAAGTAATTGAATCGAGTGGCGCTAATTTTTCATATATCGGGTTCAATTTACAAGATCCTATTTTGGGTAATCCCTTGGTAAGGCGAGCGATTGCACATTCAATTAATAGGCAAATCATTATCCAGCAAGCTTTGGTGGGTGGCTCCCGTAAGGCCGGTGCAATATTGCCACCTGAACATTGGGCTGGTAATGCGCACTTAATATCATATGACTACAACCCAGTGCTCGCTAAAGAGCTACTGATGCAGGCTGGTGTCAGCTTGCCATTAAAGTTGGTTTATAAGACTTCTACTGATGCGCAAAGATTGAGATTGGCGACCATCATGCAGGCGCAAATGCATGAAGCTGGTATTGATTTGGAAATCAAAAGCTTAGATTGGGGCACTTTTTTCGAAGATGTAAAACAGGGCCAGTTTCAATTGTTTGGCCTCACTTGGGTAGGTGTTAATACGCCAGATATTTATGCTAAAGCTTTTGCTTCATATAATTTGCCGCCTAAAGGTTTCAATCGCGGTAGGTTTTCTGATGCACATTTAGACGGTTTATTAGATAAGCACGATTGGCAAGCTGCAACTGCTTATATTCATCAACAACTACCTTATGTACCACTTTGGTACGAAGGGCAGTTTGTTGCAGTTCGTCATGGCATTAGTCAATACCAGCCAAAGTTAGATGGCAATTGGGATGATTTGGCAAGCATTAGTCTCAATATTTTCTCTAAAGTAATCCATTAAAATCTATTTGCTTGCTTAAATGGCCAGTCGATTTTAAAAAAGCGACAATCCAGAGTAAAATACTCAACTTATGCAAATCAACACCATCCCAGCTGTAAAGCCTATTACTCAGTACCGTCCATATTGGGCGAAAAGATTTGGCACGTCTCCAATGTTGCCAATGTCGCGCGCTGAAATGGATGCGCTTGGTTGGGATAGCTGCGATATTATTCTAGTGACTGGTGATGCTTATATTGATCATCCTAGCTTCGGTATGGCATTGGTAGGGCGATTGCTTGAAGCGCAGGGTTTTAGAGTGGGTATCTTGGCGCAACCTGATTGGTCTAATGCGGATGCTTTTAAGGCCTTAGGAAAACCAAACCTCTATTTTGGCATTACCGCTGGCAATATGGACAGCATGGTGAATCGTTATACCGCAGACCGTAAGATAAGATCTGATGATGCATACACACCAGGCGCAGTTGCGGGTAAAAGACCAGATCGTGCGGTATTGGTTTATACGCAACGTTGTCGAGAAGCGTTTTCTGATGTGCCTTTAGTCATAGGAAGTATTGAGGCTAGTTTACGCCGTATTGCACACTATGATTACTGGTCTGATAAAGTGCGTCGTTCAGTGTTGGTTGATTCAAAAGCGGATATTTTGCTTTATGGTAATGCTGAACGTGCTTTAATTGAATTAAGTCATCGCATTGCGCGTGGTGAAAAAGTCTCCGAAATTACCGATATTCGGGGTACTGCATTTTTACGTAAAAAAATTCCAGAAGGTTGGCAAGAGGTTGCGTCAACGAATCTAGATCGTCCTGGTAAGGTTGAGGAACATACTGATCCCTATGAAATGAAAATGGGTGCAGGAACAAGTTGTGAGACAGAAGCAAAGAAAGACGAAGTTGCTTTACCAGAAGGCAAGCAAGCAGTTCAGATTGTTCGCAAACCCAAGGCTGATCGAGCATTTCAAGTTGTGCGTTTGCCAAGTTATGAAGAAGTAGCCCAAGACCCTGTGCTTTATGCACACGCATCAAGAGTCCTGCATTTAGAAGCAAATCCTGGTAATGCACGTGCTTTGATACAGAAGCATGGAGATCGTGAAGTTTGGCTTAATGCACCACCAATTCCATTAACTACAAAAGAAATGGATTATGTGTATGATTTGCCATACGCTCGTAAACCCCATCCAGCTTATGGTGATGCCAAGATTCCAGCTTGGGAGATGATTCGTTTTTCTGTGAACATTATGCGAGGTTGTTTTGGCGGCTGTACCTTCTGCTCAATTACTGAACATGAAGGTCGCATTATTCAAAGTCGTTCTGAAGAAAGTATTTTGAAAGAAGTCGAAGAAATTCGCGATAAGGTAGAAGGTTTTACCGGCGTTATTTCTGATTTGGGTGGGCCAACGGCCAATATGTATCGTATGGCCTGTAAATCTGAAGCGATTGAAAAATCTTGCCGTAAACTTTCGTGTGTTTATCCTGGTATTTGTGAGAATCTAAATACCGATCATTCAGCATTAATTCAGCTTTATCGTAAAGCGCGAAGTATCAAAGGCATTAAAAAGATTCTTGTTGGTTCTGGCTTACGCTATGACTTAGCAGTGACATCACCTGAATATGTCAAAGAGTTAGTGCAGCATCACGTAGGTGGGTACTTGAAGATTGCCCCTGAGCATTCTGAAGAAAACGTACTATCTAAAATGATGAAGCCGGGCATGGGTTCGTACGATAAGTTTAAAGAGATGTTTGAGCGTTTCTCGAAAGAGGCTGGAAAGAAACAGTACCTAATTCCATATTTTATTGCAGCCCATCCAGGTACAACAGATGAAGATATGTTGAATTTGGCTTTATGGCTCAAACACAATAATTTTAGATTGGATCAAGTCCAAACATTTACACCAACACCAATGGCGATGGCAACAGCGATGTACCATTCCGGCAAGAATCCTCTTCGCAAAGTCACTGATGATAGTGAGGAAGTGCCAATTCCTCGTGCCGGAGGCGTACGTAGGCTGCATAAAGCCTTCATTCGCTTCCATGATCCAAATAATTGGCCGATGTTGCGTGAAGCGCTTAAAAATATGGGTCGTGCAGATTTGATTGGTAGTGGTAAAAACTGTCTCATTCCAGCATGGCAACCATTAGATAAAACACCGCCTCGTGTTGTTGCACGCAAGCCTTTGCCGGCTGGCAAAAAGATTGCACAAGCAAAACCTTTTCGCCGCAGTCGTTAATTAGAGATATCTCGATAAAAGTTTTGAACCGTGGCTATAAACCACGGTCACAGTTTTAACTTTTCTTTAATTGGGATCTATCGTGCGCCGCATCCTCTCTGCATATCTTCAAGTTATTTTCTTATTTGGTTTTCTTTCCTTTTCGCAGTTAAGCGTAGCAACCGATCAGGGCTTGTTATGGCAAGTTGAGTCAGCTGAGGGCAAGGTTAGTTATTTGCTCGGTACGATACATGCCGATGATTCAAGGGTGACCGAATTTCCACCTAGCCTGCTTGAGGCTTTTGCTCAGACCGATGTGTTCATGATGGAGACTTTGCCACCTCGAAATCCTTCAGTTTTTTTAATGAAGCAGGGAACGGTTGCTGAGTTCTTAACTGAGAAAGAGTTTGATCAAGTAAGGGAGCTTGCTGATTTTCATAGTATGCATATTGAAGCGGCAATGAAAATGAAGCCCTGGTTATTGGCGGTTATTTTCGACTTACCAAAACCAAAATCATTATATTCAATGGATGAATTATTGATGGCAAAGGCACAAGATCAGAACAAAATGGTCTTAGGCTTAGAAGCAACCCAAGCACATTTTTCAGTCTTGGATAGTATTACGTTAGACGAGCAGTTGTCGATGTTGCGTGCGGTCTTAAAGCGTAGCGCTAAAGATAAAGTGCGAGATTACGAAGCTTTACTTAAGACTTACATATCTGAAGATTTAGAAAAAATTGCCAACTTGGATGACACTATTACAGGCAGTATGTTATCCAAGGCTTTGTGGGAAAAAATGCGAGTAAAACTGATTGATGAACGCAATGAAGGCATGGCTAAAGGTATGCTTGCTCAAGCGAAAGAGCATCGAGTATTTGCGGCTGTTGGTGCATCTCACTTGGCAGGCGAGACTGGAATTTTGAATCGCCTGCGCCAAGCTGGATTTAAGCTTACGCCAATTAAATTGTATTAATTACTTTTGAATCGGATAAATTAATTTGTCCGTTTCAAAACCCAATTCTTTTGCGTGCGATATAAGTTGTTGTTTGACGATGTAGGACATCTGCGGCGAACGTGACAAAATCCAAAGGTAGTTTTTGCCGCCTGTGACTAATGCATAACTATATGCTGTTTTATCAAGTTCAATGATGTTGTATGCGCCGTAGAAAGGTCCAAAAAAAGATACTTTTAATCGACCCACATCAGGCGTTTCAACAAAATAAGCTTTACCAATTGCCTCATTCCATTTTTGCTTTTTACTATCAAAACCGCGATTCACAACTTTTATGCCGCCGTCTTCTCGCATGCTATATGTTGCATTGACTTGATCTAAGCCGCGTTCAAAGCTGTGGTCTAGCCTAGCGACTTCATACCAGACACCTAAGTATTTTTCAGGTTCAAAACCATTAACTGCTTTGAACGATGCATCATCTCCAGTGCAAGCAAACAAAAAAAGAACAGCAAGTAAAATCCATTTTTTAATAAACATATCAATCCTTTTTTCTAATTAACGACCGCGACTACCGCCGCCAGTGTGGCCACCACGGCTAACGCCTCGATTGTTGTTTGATCCTGTATTTCGACTTTGATTCGCTGCATTCGTATTTCTGCCGTTTGGATTTCTATTTTGTCCTTGAGGTTTAGGAGCAAATAAAGCAGGTTGAGGCATCGCTTGGTGACGTGCGGCTTCAGATAGTGGCTTCCCTTTATTTTCATTTGGCGCTCTATCATTACGAGTGGCTGATGCCTTGTTTGACCCTTTGTTGTTTGGTTTGTTTCGATTGTTATTTGCACCAGCGCCATTCTGTTGTGGACGGCGTTGTTGCTGTCTTGGGGCGCGAGGTGCTTCAGGCTCTGCTTTTTCAGGCTGTACCCAACCCTCTGCAGGTACTTTTGGAATCTCACGTTTAATCAGTTTTTCGATATCTTTAAGTAGTTTTAATTCTTCTCTATCGACTAGTGAAACTGCTGCGCCACTTGCGCCAGCCCGACCAGTCCTACCAATACGGTGTACATAATCTTCAGGTACATTAGGTAGTTCAAAGTTAATTACTTGAGGTAATTGATCAATATCTAAACCACGTGCAGCAATATCAGTGGCAACCAGCACTTTAACTGTGCCATCTTTAAATTGAGCTAAAGCTTTAGTTCGAGCTCCTTGGCTTTTATTACCGTGAATTGCAGCGGCTTCAATACCGTCTTTAACCAGTTTTTCAGCTAATCGATTAGCGCCATGTTTAGTGCGGGTAAATACTAAAACTTGTTGCCAATTGTTATGCTTTACAAGGTGGCTGACAAGTTCACGTTTAAAGCTTTGGCTAATCATATGAACCGTTTGTTCAACAAGCTCAGATGCTGTGTTGCGGCGAGCAACTTCTACAAAACCAGGGTTGTGAAGAAGGCCATCAGCGAGAGTTTTAATTTCATCTGAAAACGTCGCTGAAAATAATAAGTTTTGGCGTGCTTTTGGTAGGAGTGCTAAGACTTTTTTAATATCACGAATAAAGCCCATATCTAACATACGGTCCGCTTCGTCTAGCACTAAAATTTTCACGCCTGATAAATCTACGGCCTTTTGGTTAGCAAGGTCTAACAAGCGGCCTGGCGTTGCCACCAAGATATCGAGTGGTTTTTTAAGTCGTGAAATTTGCGGGTTGATATTCACACCACCAAAAATGACGGTAGAAGTGAGTGGTAAATATTTACCATATGTTTTTACAGATTCTTCAATCTGCGCTGCTAATTCACGTGTTGGGGTGAGCATCAAGCAGCGTGGGCGACCTTTGCCTAAATCTGCTGCTGGTTTTTGGCTCAATATATGCAAAATAGGCAAAGTGAAGCCGGCCGTTTTGCCGGTGCCTGTTTGTGCGCCAGCCAGTAAATCGCCACCGCTCAGTACTTGTGGAATTGCTTTTGCTTGAATCGGTGTTGGTGTGGTGTAGCCTGCGTCATTAATGGCGCGAAGGATAGGTTCTGCTAAGCCCAAATCATTAAAATTTGTGCTTGTGTTGATAACTTCTGAAGACAATGTAAATTCCTTAAAGGAGATTTATAAGTGGGTCTGTTGTCTTAGGACAACACCAATCGAGACAAACGAATAATAAATAAAAGTGTTGGCGCTATTGCGCTTGTAGGCCGCTGTGCTGATTGGTATAGCACAGGGAAGCGTTGATTATACGGAGTATTGGCTTATTAGCTAGTAAATTAATATCACTGTTTAATTTAAAGTTTTTCTGTGTGGGTTAAAGCATGTAACTCTTCAGCTGTTAGCCAGCGCCATTCGCCTGGCGCTAAATCTTTAGGTAAATCAACTTCACCTATTTTAATACGCTTCAGCGCTTCAACTCGGTTGCTAATAGCCGCTACCATGCGTTTAACTTGGTGATATTTACCTTCAGCTAGCGTCATGTGAATGACATTCTCTGAGATTTTGGTGCATGCTAACGCTGCGATAGGCGTTGGCTCATCAATTAATTGAACCCCTTTTAGCAGTTCAGCAATTTGTGCTTCGTCTATTTTGTG
>JBEIDM010000057.1:0-6890 GCA_040383445.1 Candidatus Methylopumilus sp.
AGCTAACAGCTTAGCCATTCATCATCCGCGCAATATTGGGCATCAAGTTGCAACCCCTCTGCCGATTGCGGCGCTATGTGATTTAGTCGCTTCACTGACTAATCAAGCGATGACGATTTATGAAGTGGGGCCAAGTGCCACGATGCTTGAGCGGCAAGTGATTCGTTGGCTATGCAATTTAATCGATGATACCAATACAACATCAGGTGGTGTTTTAACTTCTGGTGGCGCAATGGCGAACCTGACTGCTTTATTAGCAGCAAGGCAAATTGCCGCAAACGAAATTAGCAGAAAAACAAATAGCCAAACAAAATGGAATGCTTGGAAAACCGGCTTAAATGGCCAAGCACGCTTATGTATTTTGGCATCGGAACACGCACACTACTCCATTGCCAGGGCTGCAGGCATTATGGGATTAGGTAGTGATGCCGTGATTAAAGTCGCTACAGATAGCGAAGGCCGCATGGATGTTGCCGCCTTAAAATTAGCGTATCAACATTGTCAGGAATCTTATTTACACATCATCGCCGTAGTTGCGAGTGCTGGTTGCACACCGACTGGCAGTATTGATCTGCTACAAGCGATTGGCGAATTCTGCCATTCGCAAGGCTTATGGTTTCATGTCGATGGCGCACATGGGGCCTCTGCATTGTTATCTGAGCAACACCGCAACAAACTCCAGGGAATCGAGTTGGCTGATTCCGTGATTTGGGACGGTCACAAACTACTTTATATGCCCGCGACTGTGTCAGCCGTTTTATTTAAAAATGCTGCGCATGCCGATGCCGCTTTTGCACAAGAAGCGTCTTATTTATTTCAAGAGCAACATGAAGAAGAATCAATAAAACCAGAAGCTTTTAACATTAGCTTCCGCACGCTGGAATGTACCAAGCGCATGATGGCTTTAAAACTCTGGGTGGCTTTTTCACTTTACGGTTCGAATGGCTTAGGTCTGTTAGTGGATGAAGCTTTTAGTAAAGCGCAATTGTTTTCTGAGAAAATTAAACAGCATGCAAGCTTTGAATTACTGCTAGAACCACAAACCAATATTGTGTGCTTTAGACATCAAGTGCCCAATTTAACGGCTTCTGAATTAAACACGCACCAAACAAAAATCAGGAAACATTTAATTGAAAGTGGCGCGTTTCATCTGACACAAGTGGAACTCCATGGGAACATTTGGTTGAGAACAACCTTGATGAATCCGTTTACGATGGAATCAGATTTAGATGCCTTACTGAGTGCAATTGGCAATTAAGGTCTGATAGCCTTTTTTGTAATCCGGATACTGTAATTCAAAACCTGTCGCCAACATACGTTGATTGCTCATACGTTTACCAGCTCGTGCAGCTTGCATCTCTTTAACTGTAAACCCTAGCTGCTGAGCAATCCAAGTAAGCACTTCAAACATGGAAACAGGACAGCTGTCGGTGACAATATAACAATCTTCAACAGTCTTTTTAGCGAGCACCTGTGTAATTAAGAACACAATAAAGGCGGCGGCATCATCTCGATGAATACGATTCGTCCATGTATTCTCTAAAGGCCATTTATTTGAATCCTGAGCCATATTCAGCATGCGTGTTCGGCCTGGTCCGTAAATACCAGTCAATCTTAAAGCAGTGCTTGTCCATTGCTTAGAATCTAGCGCAGCTTGATACAAATGCCGCTCTGCCTCCAACAATCGCACGCCACCAAAATCAGCGGGCTGAGCAATATCATTTTCATCTAATAAAGCATCCGTAACCTGTCCATACATACGCGTACTAGAAACAAAAAACACATGCGCTAACTCTTTATTATCTGCGAGTGCTGCCAAGATATTTTTTAAACCTTGCACATAAATCTGCTGATAGTTTTCATCACTTTGCTCACTAGCTGCAACACAATAAACCAAGCACTTAGCTTGGCTTTGCGCGAGTATTTTTAAAGTTTCCGGCTTTGTAACATCGCCAGCCATGATAGGAAAGTTTTCTTTATTGATTGCTTGGCGACGAAGGCCAAGCACATTGAGATTGGTTTTCAGCAGAAGCCCTGCGACTTCTAAACCTAGGTCACCGCAACCGACAATTAAGACATCCGTTGCTAATATGGTTGTCATTGAGCGTTTGGTAAGGGTGCAGGCTGCCAAGTACCGTTTAAGAACTTCTCTGCCCACATTAATGAAACGATGGTTTTGCCATCGGTGATTTCACCAGATTGGATCTTAGCGAGTGACTCTTCCATGTTCATTGCAAACAACTGTAAGGCCTCATCTTCATCACGACTTGGCGCACCTGCTTTTAACCCACGCGCCAATAAAATATGTATCACTTCTGTGGCATAACCAATACATGGATGTTGCAAGCCAAGGTATACCCACTCGGCTGCTTCATAGCCAGTTTCTTCAAGTAGCTCACGCTGACCCGTGACCAACAAATCCTCACCCGGATCAATTTTGCCCGCAGGTAATTCAATAAAAACGCGATTGAGTGGATAGCGAAACTGGCGTTCGAATAATAATTTTCCATCATCAAACACAGGAATAATAATCACAGCGCCAGGATGCGTAATGAATTCGCGCTGACCGACATTGCCACTTGGCAATCGCACTTTGTCACGCTTAACCTTGATCCAGCCACCATCTAAAATGACTTCTGAAGAAATACAAGTCTCAATAAGTTCTTCTGGAGCATTTTTATCAAACTCAATCATTGGGCTTTAAAGCTCTCTTGAACAATCTGCCAACGTCCGTTGTTTTTTTGTAGCTTGAGTGTTTTTTTACCTTTATCTTGGTAGCTACCCGCTTGATAGTGCTGGATAAAACTTACCTCTGCTTGGTCTTGGGCAATACTAGTCATGACCACATCATCAAGATTCACCACAATGGTTTTATTGACCATGATTTTAAACTTACGCTGCGCACGCCAAGCTGCTGTGTTTTTAGCATCCCCAGCGAAAGCAACTACGTAGTGATCGTAATAACGATTTAAGTTCTTAGATGCCCAAGCATTACGCCATGAATTTAAAAAGTCTTGAACTTCAGTTTGCATCTGCGCCATATTCACTTGCTTGCTCACAGGTGCAACTGGCGCCTCAACCGTTGGCACATCTTTCACATCTTTAGCTGGCGGAATTACAAGTTCTGCAGGTTTAGGCTTATCTTCAAACTTCTCTACTTTTTTCTCGATGACCTCTACTTTTTTCTCTGGCACAACAGTCGGAATGATTTCGGGGGCTTTTACAGGCGCAACAGGCTCAGGTTTAAAGCCTAGCTTAGCTTGTCTAGCTTTTGCCGTTTTAAACACCTCGTCGCCATACTGAGGGCTATCTAAAATGATTTGGTAGAGATTGAATGCTTGCGCAAGCTTACCATCACGCTCATAAGCATTCGCTTGCTTAAGCTTAACTGCTCCGTCCTGAGGTTTGATACTTGCCGCTTCTTCATAAGCAGCAATGGCTTTATCCCAGTCAGCTCTATCCATGGCTGAGTCGCCCTTAACTATGAGGCTGTTGAATTCACCATCAGGAAAATACTTTTTATTGATTTTGTCTGTGATGCCACAACTTGCAAGGCTTAACGCCAAGATTAGCAGCAGAACTGAAAATACAGGTTTTTGAATAAATGACTTGGTGAACATTGACTACTCCAATCAACACCAGGGATCTAGCTTCGCTTTAGCGTTGCCAAAGAAAACGATAAATAAATCCTGGAAATGAAAATACTAAAAAAACACAAGCGGTGGTTGCATAGAACTCCCACTTTTGGGGTGCGACCTGCCCCATCGTCACGCTTTCTGCATAACGTGCAATCGCACCCATCACAAAATACAGCACCACTAATTCCAACAAACACCAACCAGCATTTTTAGGTTGTTGCTTCACTGGAATAATCAAAAACAAGCGTGGCGAGAACCAAGGTGAATTGGCAAGCACCAACGCTAACAACAATAAAATAAGATAGGTCATTGAATGATTATTTTATGACAAACTAAGCGTAATGGCATACGCACAAAGATTCATCAATGACTGCGGCATCAAACCAAGCCCTAACAAGGCAAGTGCATTCAAGCTCAGTGCCCAACGCATCTCTGGCGTGCTCTTAATTGCTGCTTTGTCTTTAGGCTCATCAAAGTACATTAGTTTTACGATACGAAGGTAATAGAACGCCCCGATCACTGCCATTAGCACAGCAAATACTACCAACCAAACCATCCCCGCTTGCAATGCCGCTTGTAGCACAGCAAACTTAGCATAAAAGCCTAATGTTGGTGGCACACCCGCCATTGAGAACATAGTGATAAGCATCAAGAATGCATACCATGGACTACGTTGATTTAAGCCTTTTAAGTCGTCTAATTTATCCGCTTCAAAACCTTTGCGTGATAACAATAAGATGATGCCGAAACCAGCCAGTGTCATTAGCACATAAGAAACGATATAAAACATGGCTGAAGCAAAACCATTAATACCCGCACTCATGATGCCATAGAGCAAAAAGCCGACATGGGAAATGGTTGAATACGCCAACATTCGTTTTAGGCTGGTTTGTGCAATCGCGGTAATGTTACCAATCACGATGGACAATACTGCCATGATGATCAACATTCCTTGCCAATCAATCGCTAGTACAAATAGACCTTGAACCAATAAGCGAATCACTAAAGCAAAAGCGGCTAATTTAGTCACTGAGCCGATAAATAGGGTCACTGCTGTTGGCGAACCTTCATACACATCTGGCACCCACATTTGGAATGGCACGGCGCCTAATTTAAATGCTAAGCCAGCCACAATAAACACTAAGCCGAGTACAAGTACTGGTCTGTTTTGTACACCGTTTAATAAGCTGCTCGCGACTTCTGAAATATTTAAGCTGCCTGTCGCACCGTAAAGCATAGACATACCGTAAAGCAACATGCCTGAAGCTAATGCGCCCAATACAAAATACTTCATCGCTGCTTCAGCAGCACGGGCATTGTCTCTATCCATGGCCACTAAGGCATATAAACAAAGTGATAACAATTCCAAGCCCATATAAAGGGTTAAGAAATGTTGACCTGAAACCATGATCATCATGCCAGCAACTGCGAACAAGACTAAAGCATAGAACTCACCACGGAACATTCCGCGCAAGGTAATGTAAGTGCGTGTATAAATCAACATTAAAGCTGTGCTTAGATAGATCATGAGCTTCAATACATCAGCCATCGGATCATCCACAAACATGCCAGAGAAAGAATAAGTTACGCTCGCAACGTGTGTGGTCATTGTGATATAAGCCGCACCAAGTAAGGTTGCTTGCGCCAACATAAATACCACGATACGGTTAGCTGGCTTGATGAATAAATCAATCAGCAAAATGAACATCGCCATTGAGAGCACAAAGATCTCAGGTAATGCGGCAATTACGTCAGTTTGAATATTCATATTTCTATTTTTCCAAAATTCTCAGTTTCAATGAACTGCTTACAAGCCTGCTGGCAATTTAGTTTGCGCCATATGTGCGAGGAAATCTGTTACGGTCGCATGCGTCATCTCTGTCATTGGTTGTGGGTAAACACCGAAACCAATCACTAAGATCGCTAATACACTCAAGATGAGCATTTCGCGTTTATTAATATCTGTTAACTTCGCGACATGCTTATTGCCGATGTCGCCGAAGAATACACGCTTCACCATCCACAAGGTATAAGCCGCACCAAAAATCAGAGTGGTAGACGCTAACACTGCGTACCAGAAGTTTTCTTGTAATGCGCCCAAGATCACCATGAACTCACCCACAAAACCAGAAGTACCAGGTAAGCCAGAATTGGCCATCGCAAACAATACCGCGAAGGCTGCGAATTTAGGCATGGTATTAACCACACCACCGTAATCGGCAATTTGACGTGAATGCATGCGGTCATACAACACACCTACACTCAAGAACATCGCACTAGAAATAAAACCGTGCGAAATCATTTGAACAATCGCGCCTTCTAAACCAAGCGGACTGAAAATAAAGAAGCCTAAAGTCACAAAACCCATGTGTGAAATCGATGAGTATGCAATGAGCTTTTTCATGTCTTGCTGAACCAAGGCCACCATGGCGATGTAAACCACAGCAATCAGCGACAAGGTAATCATAAATCCTGATAAGTAATGTGCGGCATCTGGGGCAATTGGCATCGCGAAACGCAAGAAGCTATAACCACCCAGTTTCAAGGCAATCGCTGCCAATACCACTGAGCCGCCTGTTGGCGCTTCAACGTGAGCATCTGGCAACCATGTATGCACTGGCCACATTGGGATTTTCACCGCGAAGGCTGCAAAGAAAGCTAAGAAAATTAGAATCTGCACATTCATCGCTAACGGCATGCGGTAGTAATCTACCAACTCAAAGCTATTGCTTTGATGGTACAAGTAGATAAATGCCACCAACATCAACAATGAACCAAGCAAGGTATAGAGGAAGAATTTAATCGTTGCATAGACACGATTTGGACCACCCCAGATACCAATGACCAAGAACATTGGAATCAGCATTGCTTCCCAGAATACGTAGTAAAGAATGGCATCTAGCGCACTAAATACACCTATCATTAAACCAGACATGATTAAGAATGACGCCATGTACTGCGCCACTCGTTTCTCAATCACTTCCCAGCCAGCAATCACGACTAAAACTGTAGTGAAACTAGTTAGTAAAATTAATGGTACTGAAATACCATCAGCGCCTAAATGATAGTGAATATTGAAGGAAGGAATCCATTTGTATGCTTCTTCAAACTGGAAACCACCGTATGCAAAATCAAAGCTGGTATAAAGCGGAACAGTCACTGCAAAGGCAATAAGTGCACCGAGCAAAGCGACCCAACGAGCAATAGAGGCGTTCTTATCGTCGCCAGTCAATAACACTAGGATACCCGCAA
>JBEIDM010000058.1:0-6883 GCA_040383445.1 Candidatus Methylopumilus sp.
CCTCTTGCATGATGCGATAAGGATACCAAATAACACCCCAGCAAAAGGCACCGAATAAAAGACCGAATGTAGCAAAACCTAGTGAAGCGTGTTTAGGCATATTTGAATCTAAAACCTTTTTGTTATTGGACTATCTCAAAGCTATGCAGCTTCAATTATAATAAGCATATGAACGCTCATTTATCTAAATTACAGCCCTACCCATTCCAACGTTTGCGTGAATTGTTTAGTGGCATTACACCCAATTCAGAATATAAGGCCGTTAACCTTTCAATAGGTGAGCCTAAGCATGATACACCAGCACTCATCAAAGAAGCGCTGATCAACAATTTGAGTGGATTGGCAAGCTACCCAACCACTGCAGGTGTTTTAGAGTTAAGACAGGCTATTAGCAATTGGGCTGATCGTCGTTACGGTGTTCACCTAAATGCTGAAACTGAAGTCATTCCAGTGAATGGAAGTCGTGAAGCCTTATTTGCGTTTACACAGGCGATTATTGATAGTAGCAAAAATAAGCCTATTGTTATTTCCCCCAATCCTTTTTATCAGATATATGAAGGCGCTGCCTTTCTTGCTGGTGCAGAACCTTATTTCTTAAATACATTGCCTGAAAATCAACATGCGATGAATTTTGATAGCGTTCCAACAGAAATCTTAAACCGCACGCAGTTAGTATTCATATGCTCGCCAGGCAACCCTTCAGGCAAGGTAATGAATCTAGACCAATGGAAAAAGGTATTTGAATTATCAGATCAATATGGATTCGTGATTGCTGCTGATGAATGCTATTCAGAAATTTATTTTGACGAAACCAATCCGCCGCTAGGTGCATTGCAAGCTGCAAAGAAATTAGGGCGGGACTATTCACGCTTGGTAGTATTTAGCTCCCTCTCAAAACGATCTAATGTACCTGGCATGCGCTCTGGTTTTGTTGCTGGTGACTCTAAGATTCTGGAGAAATTTTTACTGTATAGAACTTACCATGGCTGCGCGATGAGCCCAGCAGTGCAGGCAGCGAGCATTGCAGCCTGGAATGATGAAGTGCATGTGATTGAAAATCGTCGCTTGTACACTGAGAAATTTAAATTAGTCACCCCTATGTTAAAGAGTGTGCTTGATGTGGAAATGCCTGATGCGGCATTTTATCTTTGGGCTAGAACCAGCATGCCTGATACCGAAGCAGCTATACGCTTATACCGTGATTTTAATGTAACGGTATTACCAGGTAGCTTTTTGGCGCGTGAAGCGCATGGTATGAACCCAGGTATGAACTTCATTCGTCTCGCATTAGTTGCAAGCGTGGAAGAATGCTTTGAGGCTGCTGAACGGATTAAAAATCTATAGTATTAAATGAAATAAATCACTTAATAACTTGATTTATTTCATTTAATACCGTCTCAAGCATCTTCGGATTTAAGCAGTTAACCTCGAAGGTGTCATCCATACCGCGTAACCAAGTCAACTGACGTTTTGCTAGCTGCCGCGTGGCAAATATGCCTCTATCTCGCAATTCTGCAACATCATAATTTCCAGCCAAATGTTCTAATGCTTGCCTGTAGCCAACACAGCGCATAGACGGCATATCCGCATTTAATGATGGATACTTGAGCAGCAAACGCTTTACTTCATCAACAAAGCCTTGTTTAAGTATATCGTCAAAACGTATTGCGATACGATCATGTAGCACACTGCGATCTGAGGGAGTTAGTGCGATTTTAAGCAGCTGGTAAGGTAACTTATCGCTCATGGAGCTTTGATGAAGCTCAGTCATAGTCTTGCCACCAATTTCATAAACCTCTAAAGCCCGCTGCACTCGCTGGGCATCAGCCGGTTCTAATCTAGCTGCTGTTTCTGGATCTATCTCTGCCAACTTATCGTGCATCGCTGGCCAGCCGATTTGGGCAGCTTGATCATCTAACTTTTGCCTTACATTTGGGTCAGCTTCAGGCAATTGACTTAAACCACCTTGAAGCGCCTTAAAATAAAGCATTGTGCCGCCGACTAAAAGAGGTACTTTTCCTCTGGCTGTAATTTCAGCCATTAACTTCAAAGCGTCATTTCTAAACGTTGCGGCAGAATATACTTCTGTAGGTGGAATTAAATCAATCAGATGATGAGGTGCTTGAGCGAGGATTGAAGCATCAGGTTTGGCAGTGCCAATATCCATATCCTTAAATACCAGTGCAGAATCAACACTAATCAACTCAACAGGCAGATGTTGATATAACTCAACAGCCAAGCCTGTTTTACCACTTGCTGTTGGACCCATTATAAAAATGGCTGGCGGCAATCCCTTTGTCATTTATTGGCCGCGCATAAACATTTTATCAAGATCATTCATGCTGACTTGGAACCAAGTTGGACGACCATGATTGCATTGTCCAGAGCGCTCTGTCGATTCCATGTCGCGAAGCAATCCATTCATTTCAGGAATGGTTAGGCTGCGATTAGCCCTGACTGCTGCATGACAGGCCATGGTGCCTAACATTTCATTTCTTCGTTCTGTTAAAGCGCGACTTGCTCCATACTCACCTAGATCTCTAATCACAGCTCTTGCAAGTGCCACTACATCAGCATCTTTTAGCATGGCGGGGACAGCGCGCACTGCTAGCGTCACTGGGGAAAGCACCGCAATATCAAAACCTAATTGATGCAAACTACCCTGCCCTTTACTTAAGGCTTCTTCAACCGTTGCCACTTCTAGTTTATCTGCCTGGAAACTGATGGGAATTAATAATGGCTGCATAGGAACCTCTTGCGCATCTAAAGCGTTCTTTAGCTTTTCATACATAATGCGTTCGTGTGCCGCATGCATATCTACCACAACCAACCCTAATTTATTCTGCGCCAGAACGTAAATACCATGCACTTGCCCAATTGCAAATCCTAAAGGGAAGTCTTGTTGTTGCTCACCAAATTCTGCCGCTTCAGTGCTTAATGTATTACTTCCAGAAGAGCTAACAGGATTTGTGTTTTGAAATTCTTGTTTTATTCCGCCAAACAAAGTCTGGTAAAAATCAGGCGAGCCCTGCGCTGCACGCAGATCAATTTGTGATTGAAATGTTGGGTAAGAAGAATTAATCTGCGCACCTTGCAATGAAAAAGGATTGCTAGGTGCTTGATTAGCATTGACTAAATTAGAGTTTCCGGTTGGGGTTGCTAAAGCTTTATGTAAGGCATGGAAAATAAAACGATGGATGGATTGCCCATCTCTAAATCGCACCTCAGTCTTAGCAGGATGCACATTCACATCTACCAAGTTTGGATCCAACTCTAAAAACAGGACATAAGCTGGATGACGATCTCCGTGCAGAACGTCTTGATAGGCTTGTCGTATGGCATGAGAAATTAACTTATCACGGACAAAACGACCATTCACATAAACATATTGTGTGTCTCTTGTGTGACGAGAAAATGTGGGTTTAGCCGCCATTCCCCAAAAACGTAAGCCTCCTGCCGTTTCATCAACACTTAAAGCTTCTGCAGCAAAATCATTGCCTAGTACTTCGCTAAATCGTTTATTTGGCTCAGACGCCGTCAATCGCATTAAGGCTCGGCCATTATGTTGCAACATAAAAGCAACATCAGGTCTTGAAAGTGCAACACGTCTAAAAGCTTCTTCACAATGACCAAACTCAGTGTTTTCACTTTTTAAAAATTTACGACGAGCGGGCGTATTAAAGTACAAGTCATTTACTTCAACAATGGTGCCGACGTCCAATGCCGCTGGCTCCAAAGCACCAATGTCACTGCCATCCGAATAAATACGCCATGCGTGCTTTTCAGTCGCAGAACGACTAATGAACTGAGTCCGCGAGACCGAAGCAATGCTCGCTAAAGCTTCACCACGAAAGCCAAGGCTAGCAACACGCTCCAAATCATCCAAAGATGCAATCTTACTTGTCGCATGACGCGTTAAAGCTAATTGCAAATCTTCACGCGCAACACCACAACCATTGTCTGCAACCCTTAGCTGCTTGACACCACCTTGCAATAAGGCAACATTCAGCTCAGTGCTGCCTGCATCTAAGCTATTTTCTAACAACTCTTTAAGCGCAGATGCTGGACGCTCAACCACCTCGCCTGCAGCAATTTGGCTGATGAGTTGATCTGGCAATAATCTAATATTCGCCAATTATTTCAACTCCACCGTTTCGAGGTAATCAGGCACGTGCGTATTCCAATGTAAATCTTCTTCAATATGATGACGCATCGCATCAGCTTCAACTGGCTCACCGTGGGTGATAAAGGTTTTTTTAGGTGGTGTTTTAAAGCCAGACATCCATTGCAGTATTTCCGAATAATCTGCATGCGCAGATAAATTAGAAATCATTTCAACTTCCGCATTTACAGGTACATATTCCCCGTGAATCTTAATTTTATCCACCCCATCCATCATTGCTGCACCGCGTGTTCCTGCGGCTTGATACCCAACAAACAACACCATATTCTTAGGATTAGGCGCAAATGCTTTCAAATGATGCACAACACGCCCACCTGAAGCCATACCACTGGCCGCCAACAAAATCATCGGATGATGGACTTGATTTAAACGCTGCGACTCTTCTATTGAATTCACCATCCGCACATCTTTAAACATCCCATTACACTCATCCACCGACAATCGGTGCTCACCGCAATGCCGATTAAAGATTTCACTCGCATCCACTGCCATTGGACTATTTAAATACATTGGCACATCTGGAATCTTGCCTGCTTGCTTTAATTGGTGAAGATAATAAATCATCTCTTGGGCACGCCCTACTGCAAAAACAGGCACAATCACGATACCGCCTCGCTTTAAGGCTTTGTTTAAGCTTTGCTCTAATTTAATTAAAGGATCAGTATGCTCGTGTAAACGATTGCCGTAGGTTGACTCCACCACCAAATAATCAGCTTGCTGTGGTCTGCTTGGGGCTTGCATTAAGGCATCATCAGGTCGGCCAATATCCCCAGAAAATAAAACCGAGGTTTGCATGTCACTTAAATGGACAAAAGCAGACCCTAAGATATGACCGCTTGGTGAAAGCCTCAGTGTCAACTCATCTGTGATTTGCACATCTTTACCAAAAGGGATTGGGGAAAGTAACTCAAGTGCCCTAACCGCATCTTCTTTTGTATAGAGTGGCAAAGCAGGACGATGCTTAGAAAAGCCTTTTTTATTGGCGTAGCGGGCTTCCTCTTCTTGCAGGTGCGCTGAATCAGGTAGCATAAGCTCACATAAATCTCGTGTAGCAAAGCTGCAATACACTTTACCCTTAAAGCCATTTTTGACGAACAAAGGCAAGTAGCCAGTATGGTCAATATGTGCGTGGGTAAGCACAACGGCATCAACACTTGCAGGGTCTATGGGTAAATCAGCCCAGTTTTTTAAACGCAACTGTTTTAGGCCCTGAAACAAACCGCAATCCACCAACACCCTTGAATTTCCACTAGTCAGCAAATATTTAGAGCCGGTCACCGTGCCAGCAGCGCCTAAAAAAGTCAGTTTCATATCAATCCTTATTCAGCTGCTACTTTTGTTTTTGCCAGAGCAGGATTGCTTGCAAAGTATTTTTTCACACCAGCCAGAATGGCGGCGGTTAATTTCTCTTGATAAGCATCATCATTCAAACGACGCTCCTCATCAGGATTACTAATAAATGCAGTCTCTACCAAAATCGACGGGATATCAGGCGACTTCAATACAGCAAAGCCGGCTTGTTCTACTGAGCCCTTATGTAAAGTGTTTACTTCACCAACTTTGGTCAATACAAATTTACCTAATTTAAGACTGTCATTAATGGTGGCTGTTTGTGATAAATCGAGTAAGGTTCTCGCTAAATTCATATCTTTCGTATCAAGACTGACGCCCCCGATCAAATCTGATTCATTTTCTTTTTTAGCCAAATAACGGGCTGAAGCACTAGTTGCACCCTTTTCGGATAAAGCAAACACTGATGATCCGCGTGCTTCTGGTCGAACAAATGCATCAGCATGAATTGATATAAACAAATCCGCTTGCACATTTCGCGCTTTCACAACACGACCATGTAGAGGAATGAAAAAATCAGAATCACGCGTTAATATAGCGCGCATATTTGGTTCCGCATCCACTTGCTGCTTAAGCTTTTTAGCAATTGCCAACGTAATATCTTTTTCACGTGAGCCATTGGCACCCTTCGCCCCAGGATCTTCACCGCCATGTCCAGCATCAATGGCAATCGTAATTAAACGAGCACCATTCTTAGTGCTTGGTTTGTTAGTGATAGGCGCATCCTCGACTGGCGTCGCGGATACTGTTTGCTCAATCGTCTTTACCGTTTCAGCAGCTTGTGGTGCTATTGGCTCAACAGATTTTGCTGTTTCGACTTGGTTAATCTTAGCTGAAGGTGTTTCAATGGATTCTGAATTGCTCATGCCGGCATTATTCAGAATGCTGGCTAAGGGATCCTTAAGTGGATAAACATCCAACACAAGACGATGTTTGTATTGTCCAGCTGGCGGCAAAGTGAAAACTTTAGGATTAACTTCCACTTTTAAATCAATCACAATACGCACTGTACCTGGCTTAAAATTAGCGACACGTACTTGTTGGATATATGGATCAGATGGAGAAATCGCTGTAGATAAGGATTTAATATTTGCATTAAGATCTACCATAGCTTAGACATCTTTATATCAAAGAGATTTTTAAGTCGATGGGAAAGTTCAATTGTCCTAATCTTTAGTTTTTTAACAAAATGATCAAACCGAAACGAATGGTTGAGAATAATGCAAAGAAACAGTAAAAAAGTTCGCTTTCAATTAAAAAATCTAAGGCTCTAAGTTTGTCCTATAATAATGTGAAAGAATAGCTTCAATATGCACTTATAACTACAGATAGAGCAAGTAATGTAATAGA